>NZ_JBYVNY010000014.1:0-74910 GCF_058146105.1 Sporacetigenium sp. TC11
TTCCTCAGGCTGCTAGAGTTTCCGTACCGCCATTGTTTAACTCTTTTATTAGTCTTATTAAAGATACATCACTTGCTGCTACAATAACTGTTACTGAGATGTTCCAAATAGCTCAGAGAATTACAGCGGCAACTTATGAACCTTTATGGATGTATATTGAAGTGGCATTTGTATATCTTATGTTCTGTAGTGTATTATCAGCAGTTCAGCATAGGATGGAAAAAAGACTTGAAAGATATGTGACAAAGTAATGCAGGAGGAAATTTTATGATAGATATAAAAGGTTTACGTAAGAGCTTTGGAAGTAATGAAATTTTAAAGGGCATAGACTTACAGGTTAACAAAGGAGAGACTGCAGTTATTATTGGGCCGTCAGGCTCAGGGAAAACAACTCTCCTAAGATGTATAAATTTATTAGAAACTCCGAATGATGGTTCTATAACAATCGGAAAAAGTGAGCTATCATTTAATGAAGGTAAAAAGGTGTCTAATACTGAAACATTAACACTTAGACAACGAACTGGAATGGTATTTCAAGGTTTTTATCTGTTTCCTCATATGACAGTTATAGAAAATATAATGGAGGGACAGGTAACGGTATTAAAACGTTCAAAGAAAGAAGCCAGTGAAAAAGGTATTAAGCTTTTAGATAAAGTTGGACTTTTGGATAAAAAAGATCAGTATCCACATGAACTCTCAGGAGGTCAGCAACAAAGAGTAGCTATTGCCCGTGCTATGGCAATGGATCCTGAGGTTTTGTTATTTGATGAACCTACTTCTGCCCTAGATCCAGAGTTAGCATCTGAAGTTTTAAAGGTAATGAAAGATCTTTCTAAAGAAGGAATGACAATGGTAGTAGTAACTCATCAAATGAGCTTTGCAAGAGATGCAGCTCATAAGGTTGTTTTTATGGATAACGGATCAATTGTTGAGGTTGGCACACCTGGACAAATTTTTGAAAATGCTAATAATGAACGATTAAAGCAGTTTTTGAGTATGATAGATCATTAAAACATCTTAATCATGCATACAAAAAATAACCCTACTATACAGTAGGGTTATTTTTTGTATGCGTTATTTTACTTTATATCAGATATATTAATTACAAATATTTAACAATAAACCAAAAAATTACATTTTCTTCACAGTTTCTTCACAATTCTTCGTTATTATAAACCAGTAGGCAAGTAGCAAGGTGAATTTTCAGAAAATTAATAAAAAGTTTCTTATTTGTAATAAGTGAGAAATGAACCGTAACAAGGAGGAAATATAATGAACAAAGGAACTATAGTAGCAGCTATAGGTTTATCTGCGTTAAGCTTAGGTATAAGTGCAAATGAATCTTATGCACAAGAAGTAGGAACTGTAACAGCTAGTGCATTAAATGTAAGAACTGGAGCGGGAATTGATTATAGTAAAATAACATTGGTATATAAAGGAGATAAAGTAGAAATATTGTCTTCTTCAAATGGATGGTATAATATAAGATTAAGTAATGGGGAAACAGGATGGGCATCTGGTGACTACATAGTAAAAGGTGATTCTTCAAATGATAGTTTACAAGTTTCTCAAGGAAAAGCTAAAGTTACAGCATCGGCATTAAATGTAAGAACAGGACCATCAACTTCATATTCTAAAATAGGTCTATTAAATAATGGGCAAATTGTAGATATATTAGAAAAAAGTGGAGATTGGTCAAAGATAAAAACATCAAGTGGATTAATAGGATGGGTATCAAGTACATATTTAACTTCTGATATAAGTAATACAAGCGAAGATACTCAAGCTCCATCTAGAGGAGAAGGAAGAGAAGCTGTTGTAGAATTAGCTTATCAACAATTAGGCAAGCCATACGTATGGGGAGCAGAAGGACCTAATAGTTTTGATTGTTCTGGCCTTACTTGGTTTGTATATAAAAATGCCATGGGTAAAACTATACCTAGAACTTCAATAACTCAAAGTCAGTATGGGCAATATGTATCTAGGTCAGAACTTCAACCTGGAGATTTAGTATTTTCAGATACTGATAATAATGGAAGTGTAAATCATGTTGGTATATACATAGGAAACGGAAAAATGATACATGCACCAAAAACTGGTGATGTAGTTAAAATATCAGATATAAATACTACATATTATAAAAGCGTATATGTAACAGCTAGGAGACCTTAATAAAAAATAGCTTGATAAGTTGATTATCAAGCTATTTTTTATTATTTATTAAGTTTTTTAAAATTTTAACCTTATTTTGTAATTACCGTTGTGTATTAGGAAATATTATCATATATCCAGTTTGCTTTTTCAGTAGAAGATCTAATACATCCATTACTTAATGCTTGTCCTAATCTAGAGTATATAATTTTTGTACTAGATTTATTTTAAATTAAAGGCATATAAATAATTGTATTGTAAAAAAATAGTTATATTGATAACAAGTAACTAGAATTGTAGTATTAATGTACAAATGAATATTCATAAAAAAAACACGAAAATAGTTTATTTTTTCACGAGAAGCACACATAAGAGTGGTAATATATATGTGCAGATAAAAATATACTATTAAATAGATAATATTATATTTGCTCCCTTTTAATTTATATATAAAAAAGGACCTTACTAAAATTAGTAAGGTCTTTTTTCATATTCATTATATTTTTAATATTAATCTAATGTTAATGGAAGCTCATATCCTAAATATCCTTCCAATTCATCCTTTAATGAAACAGGGTCTCTCATAGCCCTAGACATTGCATCAGATAGTATGTTAGCTTGATCGTAAGTTGAAGTCCAAGCAAATAGTCCGCCTAAACAATTTTCAAGCACATATAATCCTTTATAATATATAGCAAGTGAATTGTCGTATGACATAGCAAAGTCTAAATCCGAGTTTTGAATTAAATAAGAAGCCTTAGCTTTATCATCCCATTTAGCTGTAAAACCGCTCTTATTTATATAATTTCTTCTTAATTCATCAAAAGTTTTAAAAATAGAGGCACCTAATCTTCCATAAAAAGGAATCCCAAGTAGTAATTGTTCAGGTGGCATTCCAGCGCCTATTAGATTTTTAACCCATATATCAACGGTAAACCCTGGTAGTGATAAGCTTGAAGGGAATAAGTTTGCTTGATGTTTTCTAGCATTTCTACTTGTTGATGGTTCTCCAGCTGTAAAGTCATAAGCCATTATATTAAAATAATCTATTATAGGTGCTATAGCAGCAATATCTGCACTTCTTCTAAGATAATCTTGTGATCCAGTACCTGCAACACTTAGCCATTTATCTTGGCCTATTGCATTTCTTACATCTTGAAGTAAAACTGTGAAGTTTGCTCTATCTTGAGGTGTAGCTTTTATTCCAGCAGCGCCTACTCCTGGATATTCCCAGTCCATATCAACGCCATCTAATCCATATTCATTTATAGTACGAACTATACTTTGAGCAAATGTATTTCTTCTAGCAGAATTTGCAGCGGTATCAGAGAATCCTTCAGCACCCCATCCACCTATAGCTAAAACAACTCTAAGATTAGGGAATCTTTCTTTATAAGATACCAACTGTCTTAAATATTGAGGTTGAGGTACTGATATTGTTGAATCAGGATTTATCTCACCGAATGCAAATATAGCAACATCATGTAAACTAGCATCAAAGTTTTGAGGATTACCATATACATAATTTACAACTAATCTATTTTTTGCATTTGGGCAATTAGCACCTGGAAGTTGTGGCTGAGGAAGTCCTACTGGAGGTGTAACAGGAGCTACAGCTGCAGCTTCTACTACATTTCCTTCTATATAATTTTGATTTCCATTACTTATAGGCGTTTTACCTTGTGTTGCAGGCAATTGATTTACTCTATCTGGTGTTAGACATAAGTACCAATCCATACAGGCATAACCATTACCACAATTTGAAACTCTTTCTTTTAGTTGTTCCCATGTTTGAGGATAAGGCATTATTACAGGCATACCTGGAATCCAATTGGCTGGAGTAACAACCTTTTGTGCATCTCCAGTTTGAAGTGAGTCTAGTATTCTCAGTATTTCAGGTATATTTCTACCTGTTGATGATGGATAGTAAAGTATTGTTCTTAAAACTTGATTAGGGTCTATTATAAATACTGCTCTTACAGTTGATGTTTCACTCATATCAGGAGATATCATACCGTAAAGTCTTGCAATCTTAAAACTTCTATCATCTATTATAGGAAATGGTATTTCAACTCCAGTGTGTAAGTATATATTATAAACCCACGCTAAGTGAGAAGGAGTACTGTCTATACTCAAGCCTATAAGTTGTGCATTTTTACTTCTAAATTGAGGATAGTATTTAGCAAATGATAAAAATTCAGTTGTACAAACAGGTGTAAAATCTCCTGGATGTGAAAATAATACAACCCACTGACCTCTAAAATCAGATAAGCTAATACGTCCAAATGTTGTGTTTGCAGTAAAATCAGGGGCTTTAGCTCCTAAATTTGGTAAGGAAGGCATTATAAATCACTCCTTAAAATATATTTTCCTCTTTTTATAATATTAAATTTAATTTAAAAATGTTACTAATAAAATTGATATTTTTTGTAAAATATGGTATATTAATTATGGAATTATATGTAGGTTTTTGGAAAATTTTGGGAGGAAGAGACATGAAAAAGGTTTTAAGGACATTTCTTCAAACAGCTAGTTTATGTGCTGTAGTGGTAATGTTGACAATGGGGATAAACGCTATACTAGGGGTAAATATTAGCATAAGCTATTATATGGTTATGTTGGCAGGATTTGTTGTATTATCTTTTATATGGAGTTTTGGAATGTATTTACTACAGTTAAAGGGCTTAGGGGCTCCTGTTAAACAAAATATAAGAAGTAAGAAATCCGTTAGTTCTGTTAGAAAAACAAATTATGATTATCAAACAAATAATGTAAGAAAACGTAAAGTATCTTAAAAAGCATGGATTATCCATGCTTTTTTTATATACATAAATTACCATGTATAATTTTATGCAGAATCCTTTTAAAACCTAGCTTTGTAAGGTATATTATTTATTGTAGAAAATATGTAGAGGGGGCAATTAATAATGGCAAACCTTTTTAGTTCTTATGAAATAAAAGATATGGAGTTAAAAAATAGAATAGTTATGGCTCCAATGTGTATGTATAGCTCTAATTCTTATGGTTATGTTGAAAACTTTCATTTAGTTCATTATACTTCAAGAGCTATAGGGGGAGTAGGTCTTATAATACTAGAATCTACAGCAGTTGATCCAGAAGGTAGACTTACTGATAAAGATCTAGGTATATGGGATGATTCTCACATAGAAGGGTTAAAGAAAATAGTAGATGAATGCCACAAATATGGAGCTAAAGTAGCCATACAATTAAACCATGCTGGAAGAAAATCTACTACAACAAAAGAACCTATAGCACCAAGTGCTATAAAATATAATGATGAATACCTTACTCCTAGTGAGATGACTAAGGATAATATAAAAAGAGTACATAAGGCTTTTGTTAATGGTGTAAGACGTGCAAATGAAGCTGGATTTGATGCTATAGAAATACATGGTGCTCATGGATATTTAATAAGTGAGTTTTTATCTCCGCTAACTAACGAAAGAACTGATGAGTATGGTGGATACAAAGAAAATAGAGTTAGATTTTTGGATGAATTAATAAGTGAAGTTAAAAATGTGTGGCCAAATAATAAACCTTTAATGCTTAGAGTTTCAGCACAAGACTACATAGAAAATGGAAATAGTGCAGAAGATATAGCTGATATGATAAATCTTATGGACAATAAGGTAGATATTATAAATGTAAGTACTGGTGGAGTTGTAGATACTAGAGTAGATTATTATCCTGGATATCAAATTAATCACAGTGAGATTATAAAAAATATAACTAATATACCTACAATAGCTGGTGGACTTATAACAAATTCATATATGGCTGAGGAAATAATAAGAAATAATAGGGGAGATTTAGTATTTCTTGGAAGAGAATTACTTAGAAATCCTTATTTCCCACTACAAGCAGCTAATGAATTAAATTATGAAATTAATTGGCCAGAACAATATACAATAGCTAATAAATAATATAAAAAATCACCATGGAATTAACATGGTGATTTTTTGTACATAAACAAGTATACAGTATATATAAACATACTTTATTTTTAATTTTATAAATTTGTGATAAAATAAATAACATAAAAAAGTGAATTTTTATAAAATTATGAAGTATCTCTAAATAAAGGGAGTGTTTATATATGGAAAATATGCTACAACAAAATGCTTACAATTCTTTATACGAAATATTTTCTTCGGCTTGCTATTGCATGGATTTAGATTTAAATGAATTTTGCAATGAACTTTTAAATTATATAAATGATGAAAAAGAACTTACTCATATAAGTAACTACTACGATTTTTTACAAAATGAAAACCATTATAAAAATAATTTTGACATAAGGGATTTAATACACACAGAAATAGAAGCTATATTCAAGTATGAAACTATGGATAGTAAAAAAGAGTTAATAAGAATCTTTAATGAAAACATAAAAGTAGAAATGATTAGGACGTTAGATAAATATTATTATAATGTATAGCATTTAAACCTCTTATTGTATATTAAATATAATAAGAGGTTAATTTTTGTAAGAAAGGAAAATGTCTATGTCAGATTTGCCAAAATGGGATGTTATAGGAGAAGGAGTTATAGGATATAGCCACAAAGTTTCGAAAACTAGCTGCCAGGATTTTATTTCATATGAAAAACTTGATAATGGTGTTGTAATAGCCCTTGCAGATGGCCATGGAAGCCCATCTTGTATGCATAGTGAAATTGGCTCAAAGCTTGCGGTTGAAACAGCTGTTGATATACTAAAAAACATTTATTACAAGGTATACGATGGAAAGAATAGAGATGAAAAAAGACAAAATAGAAGACTAGAACATATAGAAAAAATTTTAAGAAGTGATAAGTTTAAAAAAAATATAGAAGATATGTGGAAGAAAAAAGTAGAAGACCACCATAAAACAATATATCCTGTCGTATATAAAACTAACTATGTTAAATATGGAACAACTTTACTTGCTACTTTGGCAACAGAAAATTTCATAGTATACATGAAAATAGGGGATGGAGATATATTTACCTATAGTAAAACAGAATCAGAAATATATGAAAGAATAATAGAAAAAGATAAAGGTATATATAACCTTATAGTAAATTCAATGTGTTTAGAGAGCGCATATAAGTACATGGATATAGAATTTAATAATTTTTATAATAAAAAGCCTCCTTGTGCTGTGTTTTTATGCACTGATGGTTATTCTAATTCATTTGAATTAGATGAAGAAATTTTTAAATCCCTAAAAAATTATTATGAAATTATAAAAGTTGGTAAAAAAGAAAATATACAAAGAACTTTAAATCTAGAACTTGAGATCATGTCAAAGCTGAAAAGCAAAGATGATATATCATTTGGGATTGTTTACAACATTGTTACTTAACATAGGTTGTATTTGACCATAGTTATAAACATATGGTAAAATTTATAATAAGATTTTTCCAAAGTAAAGGGGATTGCAAAATGACTATCAAAAGAATAAAAAATACAGCTGTGTTATTATCTTTAACTTCAGTTTTAATAATTTTAACTGGCTGCAATTCAAAACAAGGAATTGAATCTTCAAAATTAGGTGAAAAAGTTGCAGAGCAAACAAAAGTTTCAGGAGTAGAAGATGCACAAAAAGAAGAAGTTGAAAGTTTTAAAAAAGAATCAATAATTGAAGAAAAATCACAAAATATAGTAAAATCTGAAGAATTTAAAAAACAACAACTACAAGAAGCTACTCAACATATGAACGAAAGCTTTGATATAAAAACCCAGATAAAAGGAGAAGTAAGTACCACTTTGACCAAAGCAGATATAAGTTCTTTAAAACTAAGCAATGAAAAATTATCTAAATACAACAGTGAATTAGAGTTACAATTTGCTAAATATCCAAACTTAACTCAAGAAGACTATAACAGTTCACTAAAGATTATAGATAGTATGATAAATGAAATAAATAATATGAATAAAATTCAAAATAATTCGGATGAATTTAAAGGCCTTTTGGTAAATACTATAGAAGGTTTGGTAACTACAAAAAATTATATTACACAGAGTAGAAATCACGACTTAACATCGCAACAAGCGGTATTAGTACCTGAATTATTAAAAAAATGTATAGATATATATAACGACAATATGGGTGGTATATTATTATCAATAAATGATTATGTGTATAGTAAATAAATACTAAGTTTTGTAGGGCTGTTATACTAACAGCCTTTTGTTATGTATGTTTACATGCAGATTATGTAGTTAATAATAGATATATTGTATGTAATATTACAATATTGAAACATTTTAATTGAACCTTTTTGGCGTTTATAATAAATATGTGTGATATAATATTTTAATATAAGATATAAGGGCAAATAGTGTAAAGGGTGGTATTATAATGGGTATAAAACTGTATATAGATAAAATAGTAGAGTATATAGATAGCAACAGTAAGAAGATATTTACAATAACTATATCAGTATTTGCTATCTTAGTTCTATCAATAGTTTTATTTATAGGAATTGGCAATATGTCTGTAAGTAAAGAAGTAGGCGCATTAATAAACTATATAGAGCAAAGAAAATATAGTCAAGCTATATCCTATTATGAAAAAACTAAGGAAGATTTAGGACCAAAAGAAGAAAAGAGGTTCGAAGATAATGTTGGAAAAAAGATAAATAAAATATTATTAGAATATGGATCTAAATATATAGATGGAGAAATAGGCAAAGAGTATTTAATAGGATTTATAAATACTATAGACAAGATGAGAACGATACAACTAGATGGTGAAAGCATATTAAAACAATCTGAAGAAGTGAAAAATATGTATGTAACTGATAAGGTAGATTACAAAACTGCAAACGGATATATAAATGCTGTATCTAATTTAAATATAGCTAAATATGAAATAGAATCTTATGCTACAACTATAAATACTTACGAAGAATCAAGGGTAGTATACAAAGATGCAATGCAAAAACAAGAAAAGAAAATGTATAAAGAAGCTATAGAGTCATACAAAAAGGTTA
This sequence comes from Sporacetigenium sp. TC11, assembly GCF_058146105.1. Taxonomy (NCBI): domain Bacteria; kingdom Bacillati; phylum Bacillota; class Clostridia; order Peptostreptococcales; family Tepidibacteraceae; genus Sporacetigenium; species Sporacetigenium sp. TC11. Next base: position 9,151 of record NZ_JBYVNY010000014.1, read on the forward strand.
TTAAAGAAGATACTAAATACTATGAATTAGCTCAAAAGAAGACAAATGAATGTATAGATACTATGTATGATTATTATATAACAAAAGCTGAAGAATACAACAAAGAAGGAAATTATACAGAGGCATTGGAGACTATAAACTATTTACAAAAGCATTATATTGATGATGAAAAAGTATATAAACTACATCAAAAGTATAGCAAAAATGTTGATAAATACAATATGAATAACACTGAAATATTAAACTTAATAGTAAAAAAAATAAAGATAGATAGAGAAAAATTAGATGTTGGTATATATCAAGATATGATAGGAGCTAAAAAGTATTATTATGTAGAGGCTTCTTTACAAAATAAGATTATTAATAAATTTTTAATAGATGCAAAAACAAAAAAACTTTATGGATACTTAGATGTGGATATAGCGTATAATGGCAACGGCTGCGATGGATATTGGAGAAAAAATGAAAAGGGAGTAATAGAATTTGCCATAAATAAAGATGAAGCAGTTAATTTAATTAGAAATAAAACAAAGGAATTTGACAAAAAACTTAGAAATATAGAATATATTGGAAAACAAAAAGCAGTTAGATATTTAGGTAAAGACTATGAAGAAAATCTAAAAAAATTATACAAAGGTAAGTACGATATAAATTACTATATTGTAGGTAAGTCTGGATTTTTCTCAAAATACGTATTTATAGTAGATCCATATGAAAATAAAGTTTACTACTGCGGAGAAAATGGTATAACTAATATTAAATAAACAGATGAGGGGAGATCTTAGATGAAATTAAGTAAAATGCAAATTAGTGTAGGGGCAGCCATTATTGTTGGAATAATAGTAATTCCGCTTGTATTTGTATCATCTGCAACTAATAACAATAAAATAATACCTAATACTTATGTTGATAATATAAATATAGGTGATTTAACTAAAGACGAAGCAGTTAAAAAATTAGAAAAAGAATACAACGAAAGAAGTATAACAATAAAATATAATGAAAAGTCATGGAATATACTGCCTAGTGACATAGATTTTAAATATAATATAGGACAAACAGTAGATGATGCTTATAACTCTAGTAGAGATGGAAGTTTTATTGAAAATGCATCAGATGTTGTATCAGCAAATTTTGGTAATAAAACTAATATAAAGTTAGAATTAGATTACGATAAATCAAAACTTGATAAAAAGCTAGGCGAAATATCTAAGGAAGTTGATGTAGCCGCAAAGGATGCAACTATAAATGTAAATGGTTCTAGTATAGCTGTAACTACAGAGCAAGTAGGAAAGAAAGTAGAAATATCAGGTACTAAAAAGGCTATAGAAAATGGAATAATAAATAATAATTTTTCAATAGACTTAGTTGTAAAAGAAGATAAGCCTGAAGTTACTGAAGAACAATTAAAACCTATAGATACTGTGCTTGGACAATATTCAACTAATTTTAAGGCAAGTGTGGCAGGAAGAAGCTATAATGTTAGACTAGCAGCACAAAGTACAAGTAATACATTACTTATGCCAGGAGAAGAATTTTCATACAACAATTCAACAGGTCCAAGAACTATAGCAAACGGATATCAAAATGCTCCTGTTATAGTACAAGGAGAATTACAAGAAGGTGTAGGTGGGGGAGTTTGTCAGGTATCTACAACTTTATATAATGCAGTATTATACTCAGGAGTAGACATAACTAGTTTAAGAAATCACTCTATACCTTCAAGTTATGCGCCAAAGGGAAGAGATGCAACAGTAGCTTATGGAGCAATAGATTTTAAATTCAAAAATAATTTTAAACACCCAATATATATAAAAAATACAGTATATGGAAACACTGTACTTTCTCAAATATATGGAGCAAAAGAAGATAAGAAAAATATAGAAATAGTTACAACTACAGACAAGGTAGTAGCATCCTCTGTTAAAAGAGTTAATGATAAAAACTTAGAAGCAGGAAAAGAGAAAATTACTCAAAAGGGAAGAGATGCATATTCTGTATCAACATATAGAGTGTATAAAGACGGAAGTGGAAAAGAAGTAAAAAGAGAGAAAGTAATTAGCGCTTACTATCCTGGAAAGCAAACTGTGATAGCTGTTGGAACTAAAGTACCAGTGGCACCACCAGTTACACCAGAAAAACCACCAGTGACTCCAACACCACCAGTTACACCAGAAAAACCACCTACACCAACACCGCCAGTAAAACCGCCAGTAAAACCGCCAGTAAAACCGCCAGTAACACCCCCAGCTCAATAAATAATAAATTAATGAACCTAGCCGTTGGAAACATATCCAACGGTTTTTTAATATGGTAGTTATATTAATTATTAATTTTTAATATATATTTAATATACTATTAGGTTTAAGGAGTAGACATTATGGCGAAAGGTAGATTTGTTAAAAATAATAAACTAAAATTAATTGGATCAATAGTTTTAAGCGTATGTATAATTGCAGTATGTATAATGTTTTTTAATAATAAATATATGAATACAAGTACTATATCTGAAAATATCTACATAGAAAGAGCATACGTAGGCAACCTTACAAAATCAGAGGCTGTAAAACAATTAGAAAAAAGATATAAACCAAATACCATAAGACTTATATATGAGGATAAAATTTGGAATATAAAACCAGATGAGATAAACTTAAGGTATAATATAAAAAATAGTGTAGAAAATGCTTATAACTATACGAGAGATAAATCATATATTAAAAATGTAGCAAGAATTATTGAGTTACATAAAGGAAATAAAAAGAGTTTAAAACTAGAAGCTATTTATGACGAAGCAAAATTAAGTGAAATTATGCAAACAATATCAAATGATATAAATATAGTTATGAAAGATGCTACTTTAAATGTAAATGATGGAGGAGCTATTGAAACAACAGAAGCTACGGAAGGTAAGCAAGTAGACATAGGAAAAACCAAAGAATCTATATACAATGTTATAAATGAAAAGAAATTTGAGGAAATACAAATAGTTGTAAATACTGTACCTCCAAATATAACTAATGAAGATGTTAAAAGTGTAGATACTATATTATCACAATTCACTACAACTTTTAACCAGTATTCTTCAGACAGAGCTCACAATATATCAAAAGCAGGTCAAAGCACTAGTAATATAATTTTAATGCCAGGTGAGGAGTTCTCATACAACAATTTGACAGGTCCTAGAACTGGATATAATGGATATAGAAATGCTCCTGTAATCCGAAATGGAAAACTCCAAGATGGAGAAGGGGGAGGTGTGTGTCAGGTATCTACTACTATATATAATGCTGCACTTTATGCAGGACTTGAAATAACGGAAGTTAGAAATCATTCACTCCCATCTCATTATGCTCCAAAGGGAAGAGATGCTACAGTTGCTTATGGGTATCTAGATTTTAAATTTGAAAATCCTTATAACCATCCTATATATATTAAGAATATAGTTAAAAACGGTCATGTAACTACAAAAATATATGGATGTAGTAAAGATAGACAAATAGTGCAAATAAAAACAGAACAAAAAAGGGAAAAAGATAATTATATAGTAAAAACATATAGAATATTTAGAGATTCAAAAGGTAAGGAAGTAAAAAGAGAGCAGATAAGTACTAGTAAGTATATAATTGAAAAATAATAAAGATAAAGGGGCAGTTCAGATGAATTAGCCCCTTTATCTTTATTTTTATGTTTTATAAAATGACAATAAGTGGTATTATATAATTGTATTACATTTTTTGTAAATGTAGTTTTGGAGGGTGACGATATGAGAAACATTAAGGTGTTTTTGTATAAAGACAATATAAGTTATGATTTAAATAAGCATATAAAAAAAACATATAATGTTGACAGTGTTGAATATGTATATGTAAACAATGACTATATAATGAATAATAAAGATGTTTTTTTTGAAAAGTTTATAGATTGCGATCTAGCTTTTATTGTATATGATTTGGACAAATATATGGATGATTTATACATAACAAAAACGTTGGATTTTGTATCTAAGGTATCATATACTGCTGATATATTTACTACTGGAATATTTTTGAAAGAAAATAACTTTAAAAAATACAATACAACTAAATTTAAGAGAAATATTAATAAATTAAAAAAGAACTTAGATTCTATTTTATTACTAAATAAGAATGATGAGTTTGATAATGTAGAGTCACATATAATGGAAGATATAATAGACATATTAATAGATAAGAAAATAAAAATGGGAGATATAAAATTTTGTCTAAAAGATGGTGGAATGTCATATTTAAGTAAGGCGCGCACAAGGGGAAGAGGAAAAGAAAAATATACAGATGTTATGGATAAGATTTTACAAAATAAGGATGTATATGAAATATTAGATAAAACTTGGTCTGTAATAATGAAAATAAGATGTGATAAAACTCCTTATTTAATAAATGATTACATAGATTATTTTAAGGAAAAGTTTGATTACAATTTAAACTTAATATACTACATATATGAAGAAGAAGATATGAACGATGATGTTGAAATGACAATTATAGTAACAGAATCTTAAGAAGAGCATAGCTCTTCTTTTTTTAATTCAAGGAAATTTATAAAATAGAACCTATTTTATAACAAAGACATATTATATATAAATTACCAAAATAGGGGGGATAGTTTTGAGCTATTATAATCCATATACAAACTATTTAAATAAAGTATATACAAGTCAAAGACAAACACTTCCGAATAAAATAGCACTAAGGGCAAATAACGGGCAGTATGTAGTAGCAGAAAATGGAGGTGGAGGTCCTGTTAATGCTAATAGAAATGAAGTAGGACCATGGGAGACATTTACAGTAGTAGATAGAGGTCAAAATAAAGTGGCACTACAAGCAAACAACGGTCAGTATGTATCAGCAGAAGGCGGAGGAGGAAGAGAGTTAGTAGCAAACAGAGATCAAATAGGACCATGGGAAACATTTACAGTAGTGGACAGAGGCCAGAATCAAATAGCACTAAGAGCAAACAATGGTCAGTATGTAGTAGCAGAAAACGGAGGCGGTGGTGCTGTTAATGCAAATAGAGATCAAGTAGGACCATGGGAAACATTTAGAGTTGTCAATCGAGCACAACAAACGCCACAGCCACAACCTCCAAGCCAAGGCAGAACTGTAGCACTAAGAGCAAATAATGGCCAGTATGTAGTAGCAGAAAATGGAGGAGGAGGTCCTGTTAATGCAAACAGAGACCAAGTAGGACCATGGGAAACATTTAGATTAATAGATAGAGGTCAAAATAGAGTAGCATTACAAGCAAATAATGGTCAGTATGTATCGGCAGAAGGTGGAGGCGGAAGAGAGCTAGTAGCAAATCGAGACCAAATAGGACCATGGGAAACATTTAGATTAATAGATAGAGGCCAAAATAAAATAGCACTACAAGCCAATAACGGTCAGTATGTAGTAGCAGAAAACGGCGGCGGAGGTGCTGTTAACGCAAATAGAAGTGAAATAGGGCCATGGGAAACATTTACACTTGTAAATGTAGGTCAACAACCGCAACCTCAACCACAACCTCCAAGCCAAGGTAACAAGGTAGCTCTTAGAGCTAATAATGGGAAATATGTAGCAGCAGAGGGCGGAGGAGGAAAAGAGTTAGTAGCAAATAGAGATGAAGTAGGGCCATGGGAAACTTTTAGATTAATAGATAGAGGAAGAAACCAAGTAGCATTACAAGCAAATAATGGTCAATATGTATCAGCACAAAGTCAAGGAAGAGAGCTAATGGCAAACAAAGATCAAATAGGTCAATGGGAAACTTTCACAATAGTAAGACTTCCAGGAAGAATAATAGCTTTAAGATCTAATAATGGTAGATATGTAAGACTAAGACCTAGTGATAATAAACTAGTAGCAGATTTTAGACTTCAAGGTGATAATGTATCTCAAAGCATATTCTTTGAACTAGTAAATGTTAGAAGATAATAAAAGGGAATGGCTTAGCCATTCCCTTATTTAGTAGAACTTATTATTATATCTAATTCATCTTCATATATAGTTTCTTTTTCAATTAGCTTATTTGCTATATCTTCTAAGATGTTTCTGTTCTTAGTTAAGAGTTCTAGTGTGTCATGATATAATTTTTTTGATAACTTTTTGGCTTCATTTAGTATTTCACCTTCGTTGAGTTTATCAAACATAGTTAAATTTAACATACCTATATGTTCGCTCATACCGTAAATTTCTATTATCTGCCTTATTGTATTTGTAGCTTGCTTTATGTCATTTGACGCTCCTGTTGTTATTTTATTTTCATCCTTTAACAAAAGATATTCGGCAATTCTACCACCATAAGCTATTTTTACATTGTTCATAAGGTATTCCTTAGATGTAAGACTTTCTTGTTCTGGAACTCTAAAAGTAACACCACCTGCCCCAGATGTAGATGGGATAATTGTTACTTTTGGTATGGAATCCTTACCAACTAACTTTGCAACTAGGGCATGACCTGCTTCATGCCATGCAACTAAATTTCTTTGATATTCATCTATATGTCTATTTTTCTTTTTATCACCTTCCATAACTACTCTAAAAAATGCATCATCTATATCATCTTTTGTTATTTCATTATGGCCTTTATTTACAGCTATTATTGTAGATTCATTTATAAGTGTAGCCAAATCAGCACCGCTAAATCCAACTGTTTCTCTAGCTAGACTTTGCAAACTAACATTGCTTGAGAGTTTTTTGTTTTGTGCATATATTTTAAGTATTTCAAGTCTATCCTTTTGCTGTGGAAGTGGAACGTATACGTGTCTGTCAAATCTTCCAGATCTAGTTAAGGCATCATCTAATATGTCCTTTCTATTAGTAGCGGCAAGGACGATTATACCACAACTTCCATTAAAACCGTCAAGTTCTGTAAGAAGTGCATTTAAGGTCTGATCTTTTTCACCATTTGAGGCATTTGGACTTCTTTTTGATCCAACTGCATCTATTTCATCTATAAATATAACACAAGGAGCTATTTTCTTTGCTTCACCAAATAATTCTCTAACTCTTTTAGCACCTACGCCTACATACATTTCCATAAATTCAGATCCACTAGCATATAAAAATGGAACATGTGCTTCTCCAGCAATAGCTTTTGCCATCATTGTTTTACCTGTACCTGGAGGACCGTATAATATAACACCTTTTGGTAGTTTAGCGCCCATTTCATTGTATTTTTTAGGATTTTTAAGGAATTCAACTAAAAACTCCATATCTTCTTTTACTTCTTCATTTCCAGCTATATGGGTAAATTTAACACTAGATGTAACCCTTCTAGATTTTTTCTTTCCTGATTGTCTAGGCTTTATGAAATTGTGATAAACTATATACCCAAATAATATTAAGAATACAAGTTGTAGCAAGTTGTATATTAGCATATTTGTAGATGTATCTGAATTCGCTTCAACAACCTCAACATTGTTTTTTAGTAAATATTCTTTGAAGTCTTCAGTTCTAGGATTGTCAGTTGTATATGATTTTCCTTGTTTATCCGTAAATTTAAACTTAGGATCTACAAAATTTATAGTAACTTTTTCTACATCTTGCTTTTGTACCATAGATGTAAAAGTATTATATGAAGTTTCTTTAATTGATCTTTCTTGTAACGAAGATAAAAGTGTAGTAAAAGGTATAAATGGTATTATAAACATTAAAGCGATAATAACGTATAAAGCTATAAACTGCGGATCCCATGGTTTTTTGGGTCCTTTAGAATTATTAGAGTTTTTAGCCATATAAAACCCGAGCCTCCTTAAAAAAAGCATAATTATAATAATTATTATGTGATTATATATATTTTTTTATTACTAATAGGCAAAATATATATACAATAAATAATTTGGAGGTAATTAATATGAATATAAGAAAAGTTACTATACACGACTTAGGAAGTAATGAATATATGCTTATGTTAATGGATGGAAATAACAAACCACAAATGAGTGAAAGTATGAATGAAGAACAGATGTTGCAAAAGATTGTAGAATATAAAAACACTTATAAATTAAATGAAAGCGATATAAGTGTGTCTGTAGGATATCATTTGGTTTTATTAGAACAAGAAGAAATAAATTCTTTAAAAAACAAAATAGATAATATATTTTCTAATTGATATTGATTAAATTTTTGAAAAATATTATAATTAATACAAACATATGAACAATTATTCATATATTGTATTGAGGGGGACAAATTTATGAGAAACGCTGACACTATAGAAAGTTGCAAATGTAATTTTATACATGAAGATATAGTAAGTGATGCTAGGGAGAATATGCCACAAGAAGAAATGCTATACGATTTAGCTGAGTTGTTTAAGGTATTTGGAGATACAACTAGAGTTAAAATACTTTATGCATTATTTTCATCTGAAATGTGTGTATGTGATATAGCGAACTTACTTGGAATGACTCAATCTGCAATATCGCATCAATTAAGAGTACTAAAACAAGCTAGACTTGTTAAATATAGAAAAGATGGAAAAGTTGTTTATTACTCATTAGATGATGATCATATAAAACAAATATTTAATTGTGGTCTATGTCATATAAATGAAGTTTACAGCAAATAATGGGGGTAAAATTATGGAGATGAGTATAGTAAAAAAAGAATTAATAGTAGATGGATTAGATTGTGCTCATTGTGCAACTAAAATAGAAACTAAAGTAAATGAATTAAATGAAATAGAAAAAGCAACTATGAACTTTATGAATAAAACATTAACTGTAGAAATAAATTCAAACAATTTAGATGAAGTTATATCAAAAATAGCTAAAATAGCTGATGAAGTAGAACCAGGATCAACAGTATCATTAAAGGGAAGTAAAGCCCAAAAGTCTTATACAAAGATATTTTTACTAGAAGGGTTAGGCTGAGCTCACTGTGCTTCTAGTATAGAAGAAAAGACTAGTAAATTAGATGAAGTTAAAAAAGCAACTATGAACTTTATGAATAAAACATTTACTGTAGATATAGACGAAAAGTACGATGTTGATGAAGTTGTAACTAAAATAGTAAATATAATAGATATTACTGAACCTGGACTTAATATAACTATACAAGACAAGAAAAATAATAATACACATACGCATTCACATACACATAATGAAAATTTCTTAAAAGAAAATAAAAAAGAACTTATGGTATTAGGTATAGGGGCTTTGGTTTATATATTTGGTATATTCGAGTCTTTTATAAATACCTCAGAAATTCTAAGCAATATTATATTTTTAATAGCATATATAGTTGTAGGTGGAGAAGTTTTACTAAGAGCAGCTAAAAACATAACTAAAGGACAGGTATTTGATGAAAACTTCTTAATGTCAATTGCAACATTGGGTGCAATAGCAATAGGAGAATTCCCAGAAGCAGTAGGTGTTATGCTTTTTTACCAAATAGGAGAGTTCTTCCAGCATATGGCTGTAGATAAATCAAGAAAATCTATATCATCGCTTATGGAAATAAGACCAGATTATGCAAATCTTAAAGTAGATGGTGATATTAAAGTAGTTTCTCCTTATGATGTTAATGTAGGAGATTATATAGTTGTAAAACCAGGAGAAAAAGTTCCTCTAGATGGAAAAGTAGTAGATGGAAACTCTATGTTAGATACATCTGCATTAACTGGTGAATCAGTTTTAAGAGATGTATTTGTAGGAGATGAAGTATTATCTGGATTTATAAACAAAAACTCACTAATAACTATTGAAGTTACAAAGGAGTTTAATGATTCTACTGTAGCTAAAATACTTGATTTAGTTGAAAATGCAAGTAGCAAAAAATCTAAAACTGAAAACTTTATAACAAGATTTGCAAAATATTATACTCCAGCAGTTGTTATATGTGCACTTGCAATAGCACTTGTACCACCTATGTTTACAGAGGCAAAAGATTTAGGGGATTGGTTTTATAGAGGGCTTATATTCTTAGTAGTATCTTGTCCTTGCGCACTAGTATTATCTATACCTTTGAGTTTCTTCAGTGGAATAGGTAATGCATCTAAAAATGGTATTCTTATAAAGGGAAGTAACTATTTAGAAGCACTTAAAAACGTAGAAACTATAGTATTTGACAAAACAGGTACTTTAACAAAGGGAGTATTTAAGGTAACAAAAATAGAACCAAGTGGTATAAGTGAAGATAAACTTTTAGAATATGCAGCTATAGCAGAATGTAACTCTAATCATCCTATAGCTAAATCAATAATAAAATCTTATAACAAAGAAATAAACAAAGATAAAATATCTAAATACGAAGAAGTTCCAGGACTTGGTATAAAAGTGCAATATGAAGAAAGCTATATATTAGCTGGTAATGATAAGTTAATGAAAGATGAAAATATAATGTTCTTACCTGTAAATGAAAGTGGAACAGTAGTTTATATAGCTATAAATGGAAGATTCAAAGGGTATGTAGTTATATCGGATGAAATAAAAGATGATTCAAAAGATGCTATAATTAACTTAAAAAAATCTGGTATAAAACAAGTTGTAATGCTTACAGGTGATAATAAGTTAGTAGCAGAAAAGGTAGGAAATGAGTTAAATATAGATAAAGTTTATTCTAATTTATTGCCACATGAAAAGGTAGAAAAATTAGAAGAGATATATAGTATTAAATCAGAAAAAGGAACTATAGCATTTGTAGGAGATGGTATAAATGATGCACCAGTACTTGCAAGAGCAGATGTTGGTATAGCAATGGGAGGACTTGGTTCAGATGCTGCAATAGAAGCAGCTGATATAGTTTTAATGACTGACGAAATAAGCAAGCTTACTAAGGCTATAGAAATAGCAAAGAAAACAAATGCAGTAGTATGGCAAAATATAATATTTGCCCTTGGTATAAAACTTATTGTATTAGTTTTAGGAGCAGGTGGTATAGCTACAATGTGGGAAGCTATATTTGCAGATGTTGGAGTAGCAGTAATAGCAATATTAAATGCTATGAGAGTAATGAAATAGAAAAATCGCTGTCTGTATAGACAGCGATTTTTCTATTTTAATATACTTAAGTTATCAAATGTTATGGTTTGAGTTATATCAAGAGAACTTGGTATATAAGTTATTTTAACCAAATCTCCTTCTTTAGTTAAAGGAAGTTCTTGACTTTGTGTTATTGAAGAAGTAATTATCTTGTTGTAACTATCTAACAATATTGAATAATATGTGTCCCCATCTTGAACAAAGCTATTTATTCTTAATACTTTTCCAGATAACTCTTTTTTATCTCCAGCTGAGTTTATTAATATATTTTTACTTGATAGTGTTTTTATATAATTATTTCTAGTTTCTTCTACGTTTTCACCCACACCTATTAATGTATAGTCTTCAACGTTTACCATAGCATAGGACTTAGTTAAGTTATTTTTATCTTGTAGTGGAACAAAGTAAGTAGGAGTATTTTCAACTCTCATAAGTATAGGAAATGACCCTGTGTATCCTAAATTTTGCACTTTACCTTCAGCAGTACCTATAGCTGCTGTTTCTGTAGCTCCACTTGATTTAAAGTAAGATGTTTCCATTGTTCTTGTATCAACTAAATAAAATCCTAAAGAACTTTCATCTTTTCCTATACTAGTAATTCCAGTGTAGTAATAGCATTTTCCTTCATTGTATACCATTCCAACGCCTTCAGTTGCTTTTAATTTTCCATTATCGTTAAAAGGAGAAAATCCTCTTATATATTCACCTCTAAGGTTAATGTTATTTCTAACAAATGGAAGAGGTTGTATTCTATCGACCCATTTAGGAGCACTATCTATGTTATACTCTTTTATTTTTCCACTTTGAGCATCTACTATTGCAACTCCTACAGCTTTTCGGCCACTTAACCCTATAGTATTTTTATAAATAGTAGCAGTATAATAAGGTTTTAGGTTGTCATCAACTTCAAATGTAAAGTCGGTGTATAACTTAGTAGGATCATTAAAATATAATGTTCTTTGTAAGTCTTGATTGAAGAATGATTTTGGTTGATATTTTAGTTTACCATCTATAATTTTACTTTCTTTGTTGTTTGCATCCACCATTATATATGGAGTACCTAAACTTTTATTGTTAAACCAAGAGAAGAAATTTTTATGCTCAATTGGAGCAACCCAATAAAGGCTACCACCTACATTTTGTAGTGTTAAGTCTCCTAAATAAGCTCTACTCCCTAGGTTTCCGCCATAATCACCAAGTTGTTTATCTGCTACTCTACTTGCAGTTTCTTCTGTGACTATTGGAGCCTTACTTATGTCAAATGGTTCTATTTCTTTGTTAAACTCTTTTTCTACAGGGTTAGGAAGTAAGTTTTTATAATCTTTTGCATTAAATATAGGAGATGTTGTAATAAATCCTATTATAAAGGCAATACCAATAAAACTTATCAATCCAAGGACATATTTGCTCCATAAATCAGGTTTGGTAGGATTACTACTAAATACAGGAATTAATATTGCCGACAATATAAATATAAGTATTGAAAAAATAAATACAGATTTTATATCTTTAGCAAACGGAACTAATAAAAAATAATCTGCTATTACTCCAAGTAATAGAATAATAAAAACACCTATAATATTGAATTTTTTGCTAATCATATACATACCCCTTCTAATTTATTTATTAATAATAAACTTAGTTAATTATACCAATAAAACTTCTTTATAGTATATAAGATTCTCTATTATAAGTATATTCAATTATAAATAAATTGTTGAAAAAAAAAGAAGAGCATAAGCTCTTCTTTTCCATTTAAGGAAATCATAATTTTCATCCTATAAATTTGAGCAACGCACCTCGTTCTTAAGGTCGTTGGCGACATGAGCGTAGCGATTTTTATCTTAGTGAGTCTGTCAGTACAACAGGGTAAACTTTCCAATACATATTCTTAGTACCTTTTTGTCCTGGTGACACTATTTGACCTTTTATATATACATCTTCACCTAATTTAATATCTTCATTCTTTGCTTCACATACAAGTGTATATGATAAGGCACTTAAGTTTTTATCTAAGGCGCTTTTTAAATTCTCACCATTCCATTCATCAGGAACACAACTTATTACAACACTATCTTCAGTTTTATCAACTACAACTCCAACCCAACTTATATACATTCCATTTATAATTTTATCCCATACTTCAGTTTGATCTTTTAGGCTGTAGTACTTATCGCAAAACTCTTTAAATGGCAGAGTAGTCCATACCATGTCTGGATTTTTTATTGGATGATAAGTCTCTAATATATTGTCATTAAATTTACTTTCTTCAACATTATATACTAAAGTATTTGATAAATAAGGTTCACTTTTGTAATAGTAGTTTATGATTACTTTGTTTTTTATTGGTGTATTTCCTAGCTTCTCTAAAACGTCATATCCAAAATCATTTGTGTATTCCTGAATTTCTTTAATTTTTCCTACATTAAAATTTATATCTACAATATATTCATTTGATTTTGTAGATATATTTACTTTTGTTTGTAAGTGATGATCTTCTTTGTATGTTTTATCTAGGGGTAGCACTATGTTTTCTATATTACTGCTATTTGAATAAATAGTTGAAGCTTCTAAAACTCTATGAGTGCGCGATATTAAAAATAAGCTAGATAAAACTACAAATAAAGATAAAGAAAAAATTAAAACGTTAGCTTTTAAAAATCTTCTTTCCATTGTAACCCTCCTTTAATCTTGATAATTTTATAATGCTTATTTAACAGTTTTATATGTAAGTAATTGAAAATTTTTTGTAGACTATACTCAATATAAAAAAATATATTGAAATCATGCTACTAAAAAATAATATACAGTAGATATTTACATATGATAAAATAATTAATAATGATAATTATTATCAAATTATTAATTATGAAAGGATGATAAGATTGAATATACTATTTATTGTTACAGCACATAACAGTCTAAGTCAAAGAGCATATGCTGAATTAACAGACCTTGGATACGATATATATGTACATATAGCTTCAACAGATGAAGAAATGATCAAAGCAGTTGAAGAAAATAAGCCTGATATTATAATTGCGCCATTTCTTAAAAAGTTTATTCCAAAAGAAATTTGGAGTAAATATACTTGCATAATAGTTCATCCAGGGATAAAAGGTGATAGAGGTCCTTCATCTTTAGATTGGGCCATATTAAATGGTTTCGATGAATGGGGAGTTACCTTGCTTGAAGCAAATGGTGAAAAAGATGGTGGAGATATATGGACATCGTTTAATTTTAAAATGAGAAAAGCAAGTAAAAGTGATTTATATAGACATGAAGTTGCTGATACAGCAATAAAATGCATAATTGAAACACTAGAAAAATTTAAAAATAAAGAATTTCTTCCTGAATCACTTGATTATAGTAAAGAAGATGTTAAGGGAAGCCTTCATGAACCTATGAGGCAAACTCATAGATATATAGACTGGAATATGTCAACAGATATAATTGCAAGAAAGATAAGGTGTTCAGATAGCCAACCTGGCGTATTAGATAAAATATTAGATGAGGAATATTATATATATGGAGCACATGAAGAAGACTTTCTTAAAGGAAAACCTGGTGAAATAATAGCAATAAGAGATGGAGCCATATGTAGGGCTACAGGTAATGGTGCTATATGGATTACTCATTTAAAGAAAAAATCAAATGATATTAATATGTATTTTAAACTTCCAGCTACTATGGTTCTTAAAGATAAGCTAAAAGATGTTCCAAATAATTCTATAAACTTTGACGAGGTATATAATTGGAGAACTTATAGAGATATTTGGTACGAGGAAAAAAATGAAGTAGGATACTTAAATTTTAATTTTTATAATGGAGCAATGAGTACAGAACAATGTATAAGATTAAGGAAAGCATTTATAAAGTCAAGAAATAAGAAAACAAAGGTTATAGTACTTATGGGGGGACATGACTTTTGGTCTAATGGCATTCATCTTAATGTAATTGAAGCATCAAAATCCCCTGCAGACGAATCATGGAGAAATATAAATGCAATTAATGATCTTATAAAGGAAATTATTTTAACTGATAGCCATATAGTAATATCTGCAATTCAGGGAAATACAGCAGCTGGAGGCGTTGTTTTTGCTTTAGCTTCAGATAAAGTTTATGCAAGAGAAGGAGTAGTTTTGAATCTACATTATAAAAAAATGGGTCTTTATGGTTCTGAATATTGGACATATCTCCTTCCAAAACGTGTAGGACAAGATATAGCAAATAGCATTATAGATAAATGTATCCCGTTAACTACAAATAAGGCTAAGGAAATAGGAATTATAGATGATGCTTTTTCTTCCCAAAAATTTATGGAGAATATACAAGAGATAGCTGAAAATATAGCGATAGATAAATTATTTGATGAGAATTTAAAAACGAAGAGAAAAATCAGATTAAAGGATGAAAGTATAAAATCATTACAGTCCTATAGAGATGAAGAATTAAAAAATATGTGGGTTAATTTCCATGATAAGAATTCAATTTATAATACATTAAGAAAAAATTTTGTATATAAGATATCATGTATTAAAAAATAGATTAACATTATTTCTAAATTATTATGTCCAAAATATAGATTGGATTTAAAATTGTTAGATACCAGTTTAAAGTGACCTCATAGAGGTCATTTTTTATAATCTATACCCCTTTGGCGTTTTATCTATAGTTATATAGGAATAATCTACTGGAAGAAATTGTGGGTTTGAAAGAACAAGTGCATATGTTACAATAAATTTACGGAAAAGTTACAAATAGTTACAATGTTAGACAAACCTTTATAACTATACCCCTTTGGCATGGACCTATAGTTATATGGAAAATCTACTGGAAGAAATTGTGGGTTTGATAAAACAAGCTCATATGTTACAATAAATCTATAGAAAAGTTACAAAAAAGTTACGAAAACTAAAAACACTAATAATTCTTAAAAATTAATTTTATAGGTTTAAATTAATCAACTAAGTTTAATCATGAGGAGGATACAAATTATGATGAAGAGAACAAAGAAAATATTCGCATATGCTATGATAGGTACAATGTTATCAGCATCAATGGTAAGTGGTGCAGACGCATTAACTGTTACAACAACAAAAACACCATGTAAAAATACTACTATAAATAAAAATGTTGACTTTAACAAATTATACGAGCAACGTTTAAATGAAATATTAAAAAATTATAAAATAAATATACAAAAGCCAGTTAAACCAACAACACCAGAAAAACCGGTAACACCACCAACAACACCAGAAAAACCGGTAACACCACCAACAACACCAGAAAAACCGGTAACACCACCAACAACACCAGAAAAACCGGTAACACCACCAACAACACCAGAAAAACCGGTAACACCGCCAACAACACCAGAAAAACCGGTAACACCGCCAACAACACCAACAACTGGTGAGTTTAGTGCATATCAACAAGAGGTTTTAAATATAGTAAATAAAGAAAGAACTTCAAGAGGATTAAGTGCTCTTAAATTTAATGCGGAAGTATCTAAAGTTGCTACTTTAAAATCACAAGATATGATAGACAAAGGTTACTTTGATCACAATTCACCAACTTACGGATCTCCATTTGATATGATGAAGAAATTCGGTATAACTTATAGATCTGCAGGTGAAAACATAGCTATGGGTCAAAGAAGTCCACAAGAAGTTATGACTGCTTGGATGAATTCAGATGGACACAGAAAAAATATATTAAACTCTAGCTTTACAGAAATAGGTATAGGTATAGCTAAAGATAAAAACGGAAGATTATACTGGACACAAATGTTCATAGGAAGATAATAAATCTAGTGGGATGAAATTTAATTTCATCCCACTTTTTTAATTTTTGAAAGTAATATACTAAGAATCTACATAAAGTAGCAATTTAAACCGAAAGATGTTTAAATTGTCGAAATTGTGGTAAAATATACTAGGGAATCGTATGGTTATAAAACTATAAGAAATAATGATAATATAAATATAAGGGGGGTATCATCTTGGGACGGTGATTGGGTATTCAAAAGCAAAAAACTTTTCATATAAGAAATATAAAGAAGTTTTTGCTGTAGTACTATTTGTAGCAGCCATGACTATAGTAGCAAATAAAAACTATATATTATTTCACAGTATTATCGATAATTTTGCTGTAATAGTAGGACTTGTAATAACCGTAATTGCCTATAATACTTATTCTCTAAATAAAAACAGTTTCATGGGATTTTTGGGTATAGCATATTGTTCTATATCAGTACTCACTTTTGTTCATGTTTTAACATACAAAGGTATGAATATTATCCCTAATATTACAGCTAATACTCCTACTCAGCTATGGATTATTAGTAGGTACATACAAAGTGTTTCTCTTGTTATTAGTTTTAGATACATAAATAAAGAATTAAACTTTAACAAAACGCTATTTACCTATGGTATTTTAACTGTACTATCAGTATACATATTGTTTTATACAAACATATTTCCCAATTGTTTTGTAGAAGGAAAAGGATTAACAGATTTTAAAAAGAACAGCGAATATATAACTATGGCAATACTTTTTATAGCTTCAATTATGCTTATAATTAATAAAAGGCATTTTAAAAAAAGTCAGTATAATTTAATTTTTACTTCTTTTTCACTAGATATTTTAGCAGGAGCTATGTTTACTTCATATGCAAGTGTGTATGGGCAGTCAAACATGATAGGCCATATTTTAAACTTTTTATCTTATTATTTAATATACAAAGCTATTGTAAAAACAAATTTAAAATATCCCTATGTATCATTGAACTTAGCTAACAATAAATTAAATAATAAAATAGAGGAGTTAAAGGAAAGCAATGAAAGATATACAAAACTAGTTGAAAATACTCCTAATGGTATACTTATGCATGATGATAAAAAAATATTGTATGCAAATGAAGAAGCACTTAGAATATTTAATATAGAAACTAAACAAAACTTAATAGGAAGAAATCCTAATGAATTTGTCCATCCAGAAGATAAACAAGAAATTGAAAATAGAAGAGAACAGCTATTAAATAATAATAAAGTTGATTCTAGTTTTGAACATATGATAATAGATGATAAAGGAATAATTAAACATGTAGAAACAACTGCAACTACTATTTATGAAAATGGCAATAAAAGAATTTTACTTATGATTAAGGATATTTCAAAACGCAAACATGCAGAAAAGCAATTAAGACAAAATGAAAGAACATATAGCAAATTAATAGAACTTTTACCAGATGGCATTTTCATTTTACATAACGGAAAGTATGTTTATGCAAATAAAGCTTTAGTTAATATTTTAAATGCCAAAAGTGAAAATGAACTAATTGGAGAGCATAAAGACAAATTTTCAAAAACAGTTTGTGAATACGAAGAAGTTGTCTTTGATGAAATAAATAAGGCTATAAAACATAAAGAAACAATACCTTATATAGAAGATAGAATTGTAAGACATGACGGCCAAATAATAGATTTGGAATTATCTATTATGCCTTTTGAAGTTATAGGCGATGGATATGTTTTGGTAATAGCTAGAGATATAACTGAGAAAAAGAAAGCACAACAACTAAAGCAAAAATATAATGAAAGAGTTTATTATGACAAACTCAAAACTGAGTTTTTTGCAAATATGTCTCATGAGTTAAAAACTCCACTAAACGTTATTTATGGCTCTAGCCAACTTTTACAATCACAAAGTAAAAAAAATAACCTAAAAGAAGAAAATATAGATAAGCATACAACTACTATAAACCAAAATTGTTTTAGACTAATTAGACTTATTAACAATATTATAGATGTAACTAAAATGGAATCAGGATTTTATAACATAAAAAGAGAAAATTATAACATAGTAAGCATAGTAGAAGATATTACATTATCAATTACCGACTATACAGGTCAAAAGGGTATAGATCTTGTATTTGATACTGAAGTAGAAGAAAAAATCATAGCTATAGATCCAGATAAAATAGAAAGGGTTATATTAAATTTATTATCTAATGCTATAAAGTTTACAAACCCATATGGAAAAATCAGTGTAAATATATACGATAAAGAAGAAAGCATAGAAATCTCTGTTAAAGATACAGGGGTAGGCATTCCAGAAGATAAGTTAAATTTAATATTTGAGAGATTCGGACAAGTAGATAAAACTATTAAGAGAAATAAAGAAGGAAGTGGAATAGGGTTATCTCTAGTGAAATCTTTAGTCGAACACCATGAAGGTCAGATTAGTGTTAAAAGTGAATTTGGGCGTGGAAGTGAATTTATTATAACACTACCGGTTATTGTGCTAGATGAAGAAATAAAAGAAGAAGAAATAATAAGAACTGGTAATGTAGAGAGAATACATATTGAATTTTCAGATATATATGCATAGAAAAAGACTAGGTTTTTAGATGAAAGCCTAGTCTTTTTTATGTTAACAAATATATATGGATAATCATACTATAAAAGTAAGGATAGTACTATCCTAATGACTGTTTGAGAGGAGAGACATTATAGTGAATTATATGCAATATCCGTCACAAAGACAATTTATGGAAGCCGTAAACTTAATAGGACAATCTGTTGAAGGAGAAAGAGCAGACGCACAGTTTTATCAATGGTTAATTGATAATATTCCGACAGAAGGACTTACAGAAAGACAAGCAAATGAGATAGAAAATATAATAGAATCCATAAGAGATGATGAAGTAAGACATAACAATATGTTTAAAAAAATGTACAAAGATTTTACAGGAAGAGAAGCAAGACCAGAAGAAGAAGAGTTTGAACCTCCAGAAAGTTTTGAAGAAGGAATCAAAAAAGCTTTATTTGGAGAAATCAATGCTGCAAGTAGATATAGAACAATACTAGCTGGAATGCCAAATAATTATTATAGAGATATGGTATTAGGTATAATGACAGATGAGTTAAGACATGGAAACTTATATAATTATATATACACAACTGTTTTACATTATGGGGAATAAAGATATAAATTAATATTAGTTTGAGAAAAGTACCTTCTTTGAATAGGCATTTAAGGCATATATCAGAGGAGGTATAAATTTTTTGCAATAATAAATATAATGATATTATATAATTATACTAGAGAAATTAAATTAGAAGGATGTGAAATTATGATATTCGATATTCATGCTGATATATGGACAGATGTTAATGATAAGAGAGAATTAGGAGAAAATAACATTATAAGAAATTATCATTTAGATAGATTTAGACAAGGAAATGTATTAGGTGGAGTGTTTGCAATGTGGATAAGGCCATCAAATGAGGGCAACCTACATTCTAAGCTAATAAAAATGATGGAACATGCTAAGGATGAAATTGCTGAAATTAATGATATAATGGAAATTGCAACTAATTATAGTGATATAACAAGAATACTAAACGAAAATAAAATAGTATCAATGATAAGTGTTGAGGGCCTAAGCCCAATTGGTAAAAATATAGATACTATAGATGAATTATATAATTTTGGAGCAAGGTTGATATCTCTTACTTGGAATGAGGAAAATGAATTTGCTACAGGAGCAAAAGGAGATTACAATAGAGGATTAACAAGTTTAGGAAAAGATGCAGTTAAGAAAATAGAAGATTTAGGTATTATACTAGATGTATCCCATACAAATGATAAAACATTTTGGGATATAGTAGATGTTGCTACTAAGCCAATAGTTGCAACACATTCTAATGCAAGGGCATTATGTAGTGCACCAAGAAATTTAACTGACGATCAAATAAAAGCAATTGCACAAAGTGGAGGATTAATAGGGATAAATGGATATAGACATTTTATTCATAATGATTCTAACAAACAGGATTTACATCACTTAGTTGACCACATAGACTATATAGCCAATCTAGTGGGGGTTGATCATATTGCCTTTGGATTTGATTATAGTGATTATTTTGGAGAAGATGAAGTAACACTAGGATTAGAAGATGTATCAAAGAGTATGAATATATTAAATATGTTAAGACAAAGAGGGTACAGTGAAGAAAATATAAATAAGATAAGTCATGAAAACTTCTTTAAATTAGTCAAAAATCTATTGTAGCATATTAAAATAAATTATAATATCCTTGTAATTAAAAAATAGGAAGTAAAATCTACTTCCTATAAATATCATCTATGAAATTATTTCTTCCTCTTCGTCGTTTTTACATTCTTTATCGTCAACTTTAGTTTCTATAAGTTGTTCTTCTTCAGTATTATTTGAATTTCTAAATCTTCCAACATATTTTAATTTTAATTTGGCTTTCATAAAAAACCTCCATGTTATGACTTATAATATTATTTTATCATATTAAATCCATGTTAAATGTAAAGATTATGTTAACAAAAGTCTTAAAATGTTAAGATTATGTAAAAGAAGGTTGCTAGTATGAGCAACCTTTATTATAGCCAAACACACTTATTAAAAAAGGTGTTTCCATCAACAACCAATACAACTTGTGGAATATTAGCTTGAGCATAATTTGGAGAATTAGGATCTATACTTGCTAGAATATATACTGTATATATTCTGCCTGGTTCGAAGGGAAGTATTACAATTTTTGGAGGTGTAGCTTGATTACTTGAACGAATTTGTAAATTATAATTACCTGGGTTTATTTTAGTGTAATTCGTGCCGTTGCCAGGAGCTAAGGCTCTAGATAATAAACCTGAAGGTAATGCAACAGTAAATGTTATGGGAGTAGTATCTAAATTATAAAATCTAACTTTTGTTTCATCACGCATTACATTTTCATTAACGTCATCTATTATTGGAAGTAACTTATAATTATTTGAACCACCCCAAAATGCAAAAGTTATTATTTGACCTCCTATTAATTCGAAATCTTTAGTTTCCAATAGAAGATTATTGCTTTTAGATTGATATATTTTAGCATTTCGTTTTGCTGCACTGGTAGGTATATAATTAGTAATTTCCCTATATTCTACATTAGTGATTCTAGGTATATCATTTGCATAAAAATCTATTGGTAGTAACCCTGGTACCGCATTAAATGCTCTAACTATTGAAGCATATTCATCTATACAAAGAGGTAAAAAATCGTATATCGATTGACGTTTATAAATAATATCACCACCTCTATATCCAAATACATTTATGAAAAAAAGTATTTCCATCAACAACTAATACAACTTGAGGTATATTAATTTGAGCATAATTTGGAGAGCCAGGATCTGTATTTCCAATAAAATATACTGTATATATTCTACCAGGTTTAAGAGGAATTCGTGTTTTTGTAGATATAGCTTGACTACCTGAACGAAATTCCAAGTTATAGTCACCTGGATTTATTAAAGTATAATTAGTACCGCTTCCAGGAGCTAAGACAAGAGATGCTAAGCCTATAGCTGGATTAGTAGAAAATGTTATAGGAGAAGCATCTAAATTATAAAATCTAACTTTTGTTTTATCAGGTAATACACGTTCGTTAATATCATCTATTATTCGTATAAATTTTATATTATTTAAACTTCCAGTATAGACGTCAGTTATCATTTGACCACCAATTAAGTTAATGTTTTCAAGTTCTAATAAAAGATTGTTGCTTTGAGATTGATATACTTTTACATTACGTAGACCTGGTCTAGAGGGAATATAATCAGTAAGTTCTCTATATTCTACATTTAAAATTCTTGGTAAATCGTTTACATAAAAATCTAGTAATGTTGATCCTGGGATAGCATTAAGAACCCTAACCATTGAGGCTTGCTCATCTACACATGGAGTTAAAGTTTCGTATACTGTTTGACGACTAATAATATCACCACCCTTTATATCCAAACACATGGACTAAACACGGTATTTCCATCTACAGCTAATACAACTTGTGGAATGTTAGCTTGAGCATAATTTGGAGAACTAAAATCTACACTTCCAATAATATAAAGTGTATATATTCTACCTGGTCTAAAACTAACACTTACGGATACTGAGTGAGTACTGCGAATTTGTAATCTATAATCACCTGGATTTACTTGAGCATACT
This sequence comes from Sporacetigenium sp. TC11, assembly GCF_058146105.1. Lineage (NCBI taxonomy): Bacteria > Bacillati > Bacillota > Clostridia > Peptostreptococcales > Tepidibacteraceae > Sporacetigenium > Sporacetigenium sp. TC11. Next base: position 32,182 of record NZ_JBYVNY010000014.1, read on the forward strand.
CAGTGCCTTTACCAGAAGCTAGAGAAAGAGAATTTGAAACTTCAGATGATGTAAGGGTAAATGCTACACTAGAAGCATCTAAATTATAAAATCTAACTTTTACCTGATCAGGACTTACCCGTACATTGATATCATCAATTATTGGGAGATATTGCAAATTATTTGAACCCCCAAATATTGCTGCTGTTATTATTTGTCCAGGTGGTATATCAATATTTGTAAGTTCTAATAAAAGATTATTGCTTCCAGATTGATACAGTTTTGTGTTTCTAGGTCCCGTCCTAGTTGGGAAATAACTAGTGAGTTCCTTATATTCTATATTTTTTATTCTAGGCCTATCATTAACATAAATATCTACTGACGATACTCCAGGTGCAGCGTTAAATGACCTAGCAATTGAAGCTTGTTCATCTAAGCATACATCTAAAAGTTCATAAATTACTTGACGTTTAATAATATCACCACCTTTTTTTGCTACCAATACCAAATACATTTGTCAAACAATGTATTTCCATCAACAACTAATATAACTTGTGGAATATTAGTTTGAGCATAATCTGAAGAATCAGGACTTACACTTGAAAGAATATATATTGTATATATTCTACCTGGTTTAAGAGTAAGTGCAGTATTTACTGGATTAGTAGAGCGAACCTCTAGTCTATATACACCTGGACTTATTTCATTGTAGCTAGAACCATTACCAGAAGCTAAAGATGTAGATGTTGAACTTTTAGGTGAATTAAGAGTAAATGTTGCACTAGAAGCACCTAAGTTATAAAATCTAAACTTTGTTTGATCAGGCCTTATATCTTGATTAATATCATCTATTATCGGTAGTAACTGTAGGTTATTTAAACTTCCCCATATTACTTGAGTCATTATTTGACCTGGAATTATAGAAGTCTCAACTTGGAGTAAAAGATTATGGCCTTGGGACGAATATATTTTTAAAATTTCTGGTCCTGGTCTAGTTGGAATATAGTTAGTAATTTCTTTATATTCTATGTTTCCCATTCTAGGAACATCATTGGCATAAACATCTAGTGGTTGTATTCCTGGTACAGTATTAAATATCCTAACTATTGAAGATTGTTCATCTAGGCATGGATCTGCCAATTCATATATTGTTTGACGATTAATAATATCACCACCCTTATAAAACAATTGGTTATACTCTAATTATATGAGTATAGGGTATACACTGTTAATGAAATCAATAATTCTTGAGATAATATATAAATTTATATAGCTATAAAACAAATTTAAGTGATTCTATGTAAAAATAGGTTGCGAGTACCGGCAACCATTTTTACAACCAAATACATTTATTAAACAATGTGTTTCCATCAACTGATAAAATAACTTGAGGAATATTAAGCTGAGCATAACCTGAAGAATCAGGACTTACACTACCAATAATATATATTGTATATATTCTACCTGGTTTAAGATTAAGCGTCATATTTACTGGATTTGTAGAGCGAACCTGTAATTTATAATCACCTGGATTTACTTGAATGTATTCAGTACCGATACCAGAAGATAAAGATCTAGAGGTTGAACCAATAGAAGATGTAAAACTAAATGCTACATCAAAAGTATCTAGATTATAAAATCTAAGTTTTGTTTTATCAGGTTTTATAGTTTCATTAATATCATCTACTATGGGCATATATTGCAAATTATTAGAACTACCAAATACTGCTGCGGTTATTATTTGGCCAGGAGGTATATCAATATTTGGAAGTTCTAATAAAAGATCATTGGTTTGAGCTTGGTATAACTTTGTATTTCTAGGACCTGGCCTAGTTGGAATATAGTTAGTAATTTCTTTATATTCTACATTCCAGATTCTAGGTAAATCATTTATATAAAGATCTATTGATGATAATCCAGGCGCAGCGTTAAATACTCTAGCCATTGAGGCTTGCTCATCTAAACATGGATTTAATAATTCATATAGTAATTGACGACTAATAATATCACCACCTTTTTTAACTCCAAGGACATTTATTGAATAAAGTATTTCCATCAACTGATAACACAACTTGTGGAATATTAAGTTGGGCATAATCTGGAGAATCAGGACTTACACTTCCAACGAAATATATTGTATATATTCTACCTGGCTTAAAACTAATTTTTATATTTAGCGGATGTGCATTTTGATTTAGCGAGCGAATTTGCAAATTATAATCACCTGGATTTATTCTAGTGTAATGAGTGCTGCTACCAGAAGTTAGGTCAGTAGATATTGAACCGGGAGTAAGATTAAATGTTATACTGGAATCATCTAAATTGTAAAATCTAATTTTTGTTTGGTCAGGCATTATAGTTTCCTTAATATCATCTATTATTGACATGAATTTTAAGTTATTTAAACTACCGAATGTTACCAGAGTCATAATCTGACCTGGGATTGTCTCATAATCTTTAATTTCTAATAAAAGCTTATTATTTTGAGCGTTATATATTTTTATAATACGCTTTCCTGGTCTAGTTGGAACATAATTAGAAATATTTTTGTATTCTACATTTTGGGTTCCGGGTTCATCATCTACATAAATATTTATTGGAGGTGATCCAGGAACAGCATTAAATATTCTGACAAGGGACCCCTTATTATCTAAACAAGGATCTAACAATTCATGAATTACTTGACGGTTAATATTATCACGCCCCTTAAAATATATAATAGGACTAGCATCCTAATATATTCTATGCATATAGTAGATATTTTGTTAGTTTTTAAATACCTAAATTTAGAAGCCATTTTTAAATAAAAATACATTTTTTAAGCTCTGTATTTCCATCAACGGTTAATATAACTTGTGGTATATTACCTTGGGTATAACCTAAAGAAGCAGGATCAACACTTCCAGTAGTATATAGTGTATATATTCTACCTGGCTTAAGATTGAGTGTTATATTTATTGGTGGTATATTTTGGTTAGTTGAGCGAACTTGAAATCTATGCTCGCCTGGATTTACTTCAATATATTCAGTACCTTCACTAAAAGCTAAAGACCTAGATATTGAACTACCAGGCAAGCTCATATTAAAGGTTATAGGAGAACTATCTAGATTATAAAATCTAATTTTTGTTTCATCAGGCGCTATATTTTCATTAATGTCATCTATTATTGGCATTACTTTTATATCTTCCACACTTCCCAATATTACAAATGTCACTATTTGACCTCTTGGTACTTCTAAGTCTTTAAGGTCTAATAAAGGGTTATCCTTAGCTCCAGTAGGGAAGATCTGAACATTATATGTTTCAAGGCCTGAAGGCATATATGGAGTCATATCCTTATACCCAAGATTTTTCGCCCTTAGCATACCATTTACATATACATCTACAGGATGTAACTCTGGTAAAGCGTGAAATCCCCTAATAAAAGAGTACTCAGGAGGGGTACAGGGGTCTATTTGTTCATTTACAGTCTGTCTACTAGTATGCAAATTATCACACTCCTAAATTATTACTATATTGGTCAGTCCTATTATAATTATATGAATTTAGGCTATATAGGGTTAATAAAATTAAATATTTTAGTATAATAAAATCAACAAATTATTATGAGAAGTATAGCAAAAATCTATAGTGTAAAATATGCTTTTCATTGACTAAATATTGTTAATAATGTATTATATAATTAGTGAAAATGATTATCAATAATATTTACATATTAAAGGGAGGAAGTTTTGTATGGGAATTGTTATTATTGGGGGCCATGAGGGAATGGTGGGTGATTATAAATCTATAGCAAAGACGCTAGGGTATAAGGCAAAAATATATCCAAAAATGCCACCTAAACTTAATAAGGCTATAGGAAGTCCAGATGGAATAGTTTTGTTTACAGGTACTGTATCACACAAAATGACTATGATGGCAGTTTCGGAAGCAAAAAGACAAAACATACCTGTTGTTAGATGTCACAACAGTAGTAAGGTAGCTCTTAAGGAATCTATAAAGCAATTAGAAGCTTGTTGGGGAGATTGTGAAGCATGTCCATATAGTAAATTATAAAAGGAGAGTATATACTCTCCTTTTTTGTTGGAATTATATGAATAAAAGTTGTCCATAGGTTAATAATCTAAGAATAATTACGATAAATGCCTTAAATTATAAATAATGGAAGGAAGATTTAATTTATGAATTACATATTAAAAAATCTTCTGTTTTTTGGTGTAAGTTCAGCCATACTAAAATTTGCAGAAGAAAAAAGTATAGATAATAAACATAACAATTTAAATTTGCCAGATTTTAGAGGAATTTTGGAAATAAAGCATGCTTTACCAGGAAGATTTAGGCTTCATATACCATTTCTTAAAGATAATGAAGAGTTAAAAGTAGCTTTTCTAAATGAAGTAGGAAAAATAGAACTTATAAAAAGTGTTGAGATTAACACAGTAACAGCATCACTTATTATAAGCTATGACACCTCACAAATTGAGCCTCAGTTGTTGCTTGCTGTTATAATAAAGCTTTTAGGCCTTGAAGAAGAGATAACAAAAGAGCCTACTTCTTTATTAAAAGGTGAGCTTAAGAATATTAAAGATTCTGTTAATATGGCAATCTACAATAAGTCAAATGGCCTTTTAGATGGGAATTCACTTATAGTTCTTGTTTTATTGTTAACATCAGCACAGAAATTTTATACAGGAACAGGAAGTAAAGTAGGCCCAACTACTTGTTTAATGTGGGCACTTTCATATCTTGACTAGGAGGATATAAATGATTAATTTTAAGGAAATAATGCTTAAAAACTTATCAAAAATAAACGTTGTACATAGCATCCCTGGAAGGATTAGGCTTAAAGTACCTTTTTTAGATAAAGTACCGCCTAATTATAGGTTGTACGATAATTACATTTTAGAAGCTATAAAAATCCTCAATGGAGTTGAGAATTTAAGTATTAATTATTTACTAGGAACAGCACTAATAACTTACAACACTGAAAAAGTATATGAGCAAAAAATACTAAATTGGATAAATGAAATAGTCAACGTATGTATAAATAATTTACATTTATTTGAAAAATATGGTGAAACTAACTTAAAATACGTTGTTGGCACATTAGAACATCAACTTAGGGATAAAGTCAAAATGTACAACTAGCTTAGGAGGATGACAATGCTAATTTCAAGTGAGCAAACACTTCTAAAGTGTAGAATTCTTCATAGCTTACCTGGAAGAGTTAGAATCTCATGTAGAGGTATTAAATATCTAGAAAAATCTAAAAATGAAATAGAATCAAATATTAAAAAACTATCTTTTATTAAAGATGTAAACATCAATACATTAACAGAAAACGTATTAATACAATATGATTTTAAAAGGGCAAATGAAAACAATATAAAAGAAGTATTTGAAGTATCTACATCTAGATATTATTCAAATATATTAAAAAATGAAAAAAGTGGATTAGATAAAAAAAGTATTTCTTGTAATATAGGCAAAGAAGAAAGTGTTGCTACTATCTTAAAGAGAATAGGTATAACCACAGGTGCTCTTATTTATTCCTATGCAAGACATACTCCTAGATATCCAGCAAATAATATAAAAAGGATTCTTACAGTCCCTTCAGTTGTAAGTTTGGGATTAACAGCTCCAATGTTTAAAAGTGGATTTGAAGCAATTTATAAAGATAAAAGGCCGAATGAAGATACACTAACATCAACATCAATACTTGCAAGTTTGTTACTTGGCAAAGACAGGTCTGCACTTGTTATAATTTTATTGTCTAATATAGCTGAATTATTAACTGCATATACAATGGAGAAAACACGAAATTCAATAAAGAATATGCTAAGTCTAAACGAAGAATATGTATGGAAAATGTTAGATGATAACTCACTTAAAAAGGTAAAAATCAAAGAAGTTAATAAAGATGATATTGTAGTTGTTCATACAGGAGAAAAAATATGTGTTGATGGATATGTAATATCAGGTGAAGGAGTTGCTGATCAGTCACCAATTACAGGTGAATATATGCCTGTAATTAAAAGAAGTAATGACAAAGTCTTTGCAGGATCAGTTGTAAAAAACGGAACCTTAACACTTCGTACAGAAAAGGCAGGGGACAATACTGTTGTATCTAGGATACTACATCTTGTAGAAGATGCAAGTAGTAAAAAGGCTCCTATTCAAAATTATGCAGATGAATTTTCTGCTTACTTAGTTCCATTTAGTTTTTTACTTTCAGCAGCTACATATCTTTTTACAAAAAGTCCAACTAGAGCATTAAATATGTTAGTAATTGATTTTTGTTGTGGTATTAAACTTTCAACTGCTACAGCTTTTTCTGCATCAATTAATAACGCTGTTAAAAATGGAGTTTTAATTAAAGGTGGAAATTACATTGAGTCTATGGCAACTGCAGATACATTAATTTTTGATAAAACAGGAACATTAACAGAAGGAAAGCCACAGGTAAGCAGTATAGTTTTAGCTAATAAAAATTTTACAAAAAGACAAGTAATAGAAATTGCTTCAGCAGCAGAGGAAACTTCAAATCATCCTCTTGCACTTGGAATTATGTCTAAGATAAAAGAAGAAGAATGGGATATTCCCCAACATTCAGAGATTAAAACATATATAGCACGTGGGACAGAAACTTATATTGACAACGATATTGTTAGAGTTGGAAGCAAGCTTTTCATGGATGAAAACAATATAGATATATCTCATATGAAAGAAGAAGAAAAGTATTTAGTTGATAATGGAGAAAAAGTAATTTACGTATCTTTAAATGAAGAACTTATAGGTATTATAGGTATTCAAGATAAAATAAGGGATAATATGAAAAAGTCAATTAATAATTTAAGACATCTTGGAATTGACGATATTGTTCTTTTAACTGGAGATTTAAAAGAACATGCAGAAGATACAGCTACAAAAATGGGTGTAGATAGCTTTGAATATGAGCTTCTTCCTGACGATAAGGCAAAGCATGTATTAAATCTTCAATCAAAGGAAGCAAAGGTTATAATGGTTGGAGATGGAGTTAATGATGCACCTGCCCTTGCTTATGCAGACGTTGGAGTTTCAATGGGAAGTAAAAGTACAGATATAGCTATAGAAGCTTCTGACATTACAATTCAAAGTGAAGATCCTATGATGCTTCCATCAGTTATCAGATTGTCTAAAATGACTATGAAAATTGTAAAACAAAACTTTGGAATTGTATTTTCAATTAACAGTTTTGGACTTTTACTAAGTGCCATTGGAGTATTACCAGTTTTTTGGGGAGCAACTCTGCATAACTCAAGTACAATATTAGTTGTTGGTAACTCAGCTAGGTTATTATATTTTGACATGAAAAGAGGCAGGAGATAATGAATACTAATTATAATCATAATACAATTGTAGTACTTCATAAAATGCCAAACAGAATAAGAGTTAAATTTAATTTATATTTAAAAAATATAGATGATTTTAAAAGTAAATTAAATGAACATGAAGGTATTAACTACTGTAATTATAACAGAGTTACAAAAAGCCTTGTTGTATACTTTGATTATAATAAAATACAAGTTGAAGAATTATTAATTAGAATTACAATATTGTATTCTGGTGAAAATAACTTTATACCTGTCAAAATTGTAAGTGGTATTCCAAAAACAGATATTCCACTAACTGCATTTTATTCACTTGGACTTATTGCAGCATCAACAGCATCCAGTGTGTTTGTAAGAAGTACCAATGTACAAGATATTCTAAACTGGCTTACTGTAGGAACAACTGCTTTTTCAATAGTGGAACATGCACAGGAAGAACTTGATACTAAGGGAGCTGTTGACCCAGAAGTTGTATCAATTATGTATCTTCTTAATGCTGTAAGAAAGGGAAATTTCATTGATGCAGCAGCACTTACTTGGATAACTACTTATGGAAGACATTTTCTTGATATAAGTGTTGAAGAAATAGTATTAAAGGTTAATAAGGTAGTAAATAAATGTAGCGATGAAGTATTTTACAATGTATCTATAGTTAATGACCGCCATAAAAATAAAAACCTTATGAGGGCATTAGTTACAAATTTCATTGAAAGACATAGTCCTCATTCAAGAAACGATTTAATGTTTACAAATAGGAATATAAGTTTAGTAAATGACAGGGTATTTTGTGGTTTTAGAAATGAATGCGACAAAATAATTTTTGATAGTAATGGAAATTCGAACTTTCGCTTAAGATAAAACAGTATAAGGAGGAATTAATATGGTTAATAATATGGCAAGAGGTACAATGGGTAATATGACAAATAATATGGCAAAAGGAAACGTTGGAAATATGATGGGTGCACAAGGTGCTAGGAACATGGTAGGTGGAAATAATATGCTTTATGGAAATATGTTAGGTGGACCTATTACAGGAGGAATTACTAGAGATCATGTAACAGGTGCATTAGTTGGTGTAGGTATTGTCGCAGCAGGATATTATATATATAAGAAAAATCAATCTCAAGTTGATGCATTTATGAAAAAACAAGGTATAAACTTACCAAATAACATGGGAAAAGATTATAGAATGATGTCCGTTGTAGAATTAATGGAGACTAAGGAATTATTAGAGGACATATTAGCAGAAAAGCAAATAAATATTAATGCACATATTGATATAGAAAAATAATGGTAAAAAGACTAGGGTCTTGTTTTAGACATGGCCCTTTCAAGTAGACAATTATAAAATAATATTTTAAATGGCATGAGTTCATATTGAATTGAACTCATGCCATTTTGATTTGCATATGTTTATTAATATAGAAAAAATATACGTATCTACAAGCCTAGTAATCTCAATATCAGTTAAAGAAAAAATTGAAAATAGATTTTGTTTAATAAAAATTACTAATTAATATTGATTTTCATTAACATACAGCTTATAATCAATTATATGATATAGACATATGTTTAACAAACCAAGTGCTAAAAGGGGGAACAAAAGTGAAAATATCAAGAAGAGACTTCTTAAAGTGGTGTACAGCAACAGCTACTGCTATAGGAGTTACAAAAATAGAATTAGATAAACTTGAAAGCATTGTAATGGCAGCGGAAACATCGCCACCAGTTATATGGCTACAAGGTTCGGGATGCTCTGGGTGCACAATATCTCTTTTAAATGCAGTAGAAAATACAACAATAGATAATTTATTATTAAATCAAGTTAGTATGAAATATCATTCTAATCTTATGGTAGCAGCAGGACAAACTGCTATGTCTATTATAGATGATTCTATAGCAACATTAAGTGGGAAGTTTATATTAGTTATAGAAGGTGGAATACCAACAGCAAACAACGGTAATTACTGTATACTGGGCGAGAGAAATGGAGTTCACTGGACTATGTTAAATGCAGTAAAAGAATTAGCTCCACATGCAAAATACATTGTAAATGCAGGAACGTGTTCTTCATTTGGAGGAGTTTCAAAGTTAGGTTCAAATCCAACTGGTATAGCAAGTGTAAGCACTGTACTTGGTACTACAGTAGGTAACAAATTAATAAACTTGCCTGGGTGTCCAGTACATCCATATACATTGACTAAAACTTTAATAGATTTATTATTATACGGTATGCCTAAACTGACAGCAGACAAATCACCTACAGCGTTCTATTCACAAAGTGTACATAATCAGTGTCCTCGTAGAGGAACATCTCAAGCTAGCCAATTAGGACAAGTAGCTTGCTATAAAAATTTAGGATGTAAGGGTCCAAATGCTAAGTATGATTGTCCTAATAGAAAATGGAACAATAAAACAAACTGGTGCATAGGTGCAGGTCATCCGTGTATAAAATGCTCCACTAAGGATTTTGGTGCTGAAGCATTTTATAGCTTTAAATAATTCGGAGGGAGATAAAACATGGCAATCATTAAAATAGATCCAATAACAAGGCTTGAAGGCCACTTAAAAATAGAAGTTGAAGTAGATAGCAACAACATAGTAACTAATGCATATAGCTCAGGAATGATGTTTAGAGGATTTGAAAAAATCCTTGTAGGAAGAGATCCAAGAGACGCTATACATATAACACAAAGAATATGTGGCTTATGCCCTGTAAGTCATGCTATAGCATCGGTTAAAGCAATAGAAGAATCATTTGGATTTAAACCATCTGAAAATGCAAAATTTATAAGAAATCTTATACAAGGATCAAATTATTTATCTGATCATATACTTCAATTTTATCACTTGTCACTATTAGATTATGCAAAAGGGCCAAGCCAAAGTCCTTGGGCTCCTGGATATAGTATTGACTATAGATTAAGTGATGCCCAAAATAGTGCACTTATAAATAATTATTTAAAAGCCTTAGAAATAAGAAGAAAAGCTCATGAAATGGCAGCTATATTTGCTGGAAAAATTCCTCATGTTATGAGTATAGTTCCAGGTGGAGTAACTAAGCAACCTACGTCTACGGATATAACTAACTTTAAAAACTACTTATCAGTAGTCAAATCATTTATAGATAATGAATACATAAACGATGTAAATATTATAGCAAGTGCTTATAGCGATTATTACAATATAGGAAAAGGCAGTGGAAACTTACTTACATTTGGCGTGTTTGATGTGCCAAATAGTACTAATACACTATTTGTTCCAGGTACATATACTAATGGAATTTATGGATCAGTTAATATGAACAACATAAAAGAAGATATAAAACATTCTTGGTACACAGGAAGTTCAACTCATCCAGCAACTGGTGATACGAATCCATCATATGGAAAATCAGGAGCATATTCATGGCTAAAGTCACCTAGATACAATGGAGAAGTTTATGAAGTTGGGCCTCTTGCTAGAATGTTTATGAACAAAGAATACACAAGAGGAATATCTGTTATGGATAGACATATGGCAAGGGCACTTGAGACAAAGAAAATAGCAGCTGAAATGACAATCTGGATAAATCAAGTATCGACGACTGCAAGTGCCTATACTCAGTTACCACTTCCTCAATCAGGAGTAGGGGTAGGACTTACAGAAGCGCCAAGGGGTGGACTTGGACACTGGTTAAATTTCGCATCACAACAAACAACTAGATATCAAATAGTAACACCAACTTGTTGGAACGTATCACCTAGAGATGATTTAGGAAAAATGGGTCCACTTGAACAAGCGTTAATAGGAACAAAAGTAACTGATATAAATCAACCTATAGAACTACTTAGAATAGTTCACTCATTTGACCCATGTACAGGTTGTTCTATACATGTTATGGATAGTGAAAAGAACATAAAAGCTAAATTTGTAGTGTCTACACCAAATCCTAATGGGATACAAAATGTATAATATAGGCGTACTAGGGATAGGAAATATGCTTCTAAAAGATGATGGGATAGGAGTTCATATTGTAAATGAACTCCTTAAAGAAAGCTATCCAGAAAGTGTGGATATAGTAGATGGTGGAACAGCAATACTTGATCTTTTAGACGTATTTGTTAAAAATGATAAAGTTATAGTTGTAGATACATTAAAAGGTGGACATGAGCCAGGAACAATATATAAGATAAGCCCAGAAGAAATGGGAGAGCATATAAAAGCAAATTCATCACTACACGATGTTCAGGTTCTAGATATGTTAAAAAATGCAAACTTACTTGGATATAACCCAGAGGTTATTATCATTGGAATAGAACCTAGTGAAATAGAGTTTCACATTGGACTTTCGCATATTTTACAAAATGAATTCAATAATTTAGTAGAAATAGTAAGAAATGAGATAAGATTATCTCTAGAAAATAGGTGATAAAATGCATGAAGTATCTATAATGGGAGAGGTATTTGAGATAATTGAAGACAATGTAGCAAATCATAACATAAAAAAAGTAAACAAAGTAGTTGTTGATATTGGAGAATTTACTTGTGTACAAGAAAGTGCCCTTAGATTTTCATTTGACACAATGAAAATAGACACTGTTTGTGAAGATTCAGATTTTATAATAAATAAAATACCTGCAACTGCAAAATGTGATCAGTGTGATGAAGTATTTAATATAAGTTATACAAATAAATTATGTCCAATATGTAATATATTTTCAAATAACGTATTAACTGGATATGAATTATCACTACAAACCATAGAGGGTGAATAATATGAAACAAATAACAGTAAAAAAAGATATACTTAAAAACAATAATTCTATAGCAGATAAAAATAGAGAATTATTAAATGAAAAGAAAATATTTAGTATGAACTTGCTTGGTTCACCTGGGGCTGGAAAAACATCAGTACTTGAACAAATAATAGAAAATATGAAAGATGACATAAATATGTCTGTTATAGAAGGAGACTTGTATACTACTAAGGATGCTCAAAGAATAGAAAATAAGGGAGTAGATGTAATACAAGTAAATACAGGCGGTGCTTGCCACTTAGATGCAGCTATGATCAAAGAAGCAATGGACAATATAGATATAGAAAATTTAGATTTTTTAGTTATAGAAAATGTAGGAAATTTAGTTTGTCCTGCATCTTATGACTTAAGTGAAGATATAAAAGTTACAGTTATGAGTACAACGGAAGGAAACGATAAACCACTTAAATATCCTTCAATGTTTCAAAGATCTCAAGTAATCATATTAAACAAAATAGATATACTAGAGTTTACAAACTTTGATATTAATGAATTTTACAATGATATAAGAAGCTTAAATGAAGAAGCTAGAATATTTGAAATATCTTGTAGAACTAAAGAAGGTATACATGAGTTATGTAGTTATTTAAGAAATTTAATAAACTTAAAGAGGGGGATTTAATAATGCCAAGTTTAGGATTACCAGAATTAATAGTTATATTATTTATAGCACTTATATTGTTTGGACCAAAGAAGTTACCTGATATGGGAAGAGCCTTAGGAACATCTATAAAAGAGTTCAAAAAAGCTACAAAGGAAATAATAGAAGACAAAGAAGATGAAAAGAAAGAAGCTTAGGTGTTTAAGGAGAGATGAGTTATGTCAAATACAAATGATTTGGAAATATTAGATCACTTAGATGAACTTAGAAAAAGACTTATAATATGTGTTCTTTTTATATTGGTACTCTCAATAATGTCTTATATAAAAAGTGATGAAATAATAGATTTTTTAAGGGAACCTCTAGGTAATATAGAATTGGTTTTCATAACTCCTACAGAAGGGTTTATGACAAAATTGAAAGTAGCATTTTTTGGTGGGGTAGTATTTTCATCGCCAGTTATATTTACACAGACTATATTATTTGTCTCTCCTGGACTTTACAAAAAAGAAAAAATATTACTATTTTCATGTCTTCCATTTATAATAGGACTATTTTTAGGAGGAATATACTTCTGTTTTAGATTTATACTTCCAACAACGCTTAATTATCTTATGAGTTTTGGCGGAGAATTTATGTCTCCTATGATATCAGTTAACAAATATTTTTCATTTGTTATAATCATAACTCTAGGACTTGGATTGTTATTTGAACTTCCTATGGTAATGCTTTTATTATCTAGAATAGGAATAGTAAACCATGAAATGTTATCTAAAAAAAGAAAGTATGCAATGTTTATTATAGTAATTATAGCAGCTATGATTACACCTACTCCTGATATGGTTACTCTTTTAGCTGTTTCAGTTCCTCTTATTGTATTATATGAACTTAGCCTGTGGCTTATATTGGTATTTGACAAAATACTTGGAAAAGGAATGAGTATATATGAGGAAAGTTAGAAAATATATTGTTGTAAAAGGTGTGGTTCAAGGTGTTGGATTTAGACCTTTTGTATATAAGATAGCTACGGACAACAATTTAAAAGGGTGGGTAAACAACAATTCGAAAGGTGTTTTTATAGATATAGAAGGGTCTTTAATTAATATAGATAATTTCATAAATGAGCTAAAACATAAAGCCCCACCACTATCCAAAATAAATGAAATTATTATAGAAGATAGAGAAGTTTTTGAATATAGGGACTTTGATATAAAACACAGTGAAGAAGACAAGGATGCAATTACATTTATATCTCCAGATTTTGCAACCTGTGATGATTGTATAGAGGATATAAATGACAATAAAAACAGAAGGTATAGATATCCATTTACAAACTGCACAAATTGTGGACCAAGGTTTTCAATTATAAAGAAACTTCCATACGATAGACCTGTAACTACAATGGGTAAGTTTGAAATGTGCGATGAATGTGCATCTGAATATAAAAATCCATTAGACAGAAGATTTCATGCACAGCCAAATGCATGCAGTAAATGTGGTCCACAGGTTGAACTTATTGATAGAGATGGAAATAAAATAAATTGTAAAGATCCTATACAAAAGACAGTGAGCCTTATAAAAGCAGGAAATATACTTGCAATAAAAGGCCTTGGAGGATTTCATTTAGCATGTGATGCAACAGATATAAATGCAATAAGCACTTTAAGAAATAGGAAATTAAGACCTACAAAGCCCTTAGCTCTAATGATGAAAGATGTAGACATAATAAAAAAATATTGTCATGTTAACAAGAAAGAAGAAGAAATACTTATAAGTAATAAAAGACCGATACTTTTATTAGACAAAAAAGGAGAGCATTTCCCAGGAAATGTAGCTCCAAATAACGACAAACTAGGAGTAATGCTTCCATATACACCACTACACAACCTTTTACTGGAAGATTTAGATGTACTAGTTATGACTAGTGCAAATGTTAGTGGTGTCCCTATGATATATGAAAATGATGAAGCTATAGAAAAATTAAATAACATAGTAGACTACCTACTTATACATAATAGAGATATTTATATACCTGTAGATGACTCTGTAAGTAGAGTAGTATTAGGAGAAGAAAGAGTAATAAGAAGTTCAAGGGGTTATGCACCTATATCTATGAATTTAAGTAATACATATGATACTTTGGCATGTGGGTCGCATCTAAAAAATACATTTGCAATATCAAAACAAGAAAATGTATTTATAAGTCAATATATAGGAGATATGGAAAATATAGAAACATATAATAACTTTGAAAATAATGTGTCTCATTTAAAAGAGATATATAATATAAATCCAAATATTATAGCATATGATATGCATCCTAACTATTGGTGCAATGAATTTGTATCTAAATCAGATGCAATAAAAATACCTGTTCAACACCATCATGCTCATATAGTTAGTTGTATGGTAGAAAACAATGTAGATGATAGCGTAATAGGAATAGCATTTGATGGAACTGGATATGGAACTGATGGAAATATATGGGGAGCGGAGTTTGTGGTTTGTGACTATAAAAACTTCATAAGAGAAGGTTATTTAAGTTATGTACATATACCAAGTGGAGATGGAGCTGTTAAAGAACCTTGGAAAATGGCTGTAAGTTATATGTATAATACTTATAAAGATGAGCTATATAATCACTTACCTGATGGCCTAAAAACTAAAAATATAAAACTATTAATATCTATGATAAAAAATAATATAAACTCTCCACTTACTTCGAGTATGGGAAGGTTATTTGATGGAGTATCTGCATTACTTGGATTTAAAGATAAGATAACCTTCGAAGGCGAAGCTGCAATACTTCTAGAAAGTATTGCAGATATAAATGAAAAGAAAAGTTATAACTACCATATAGAGTATATAGATGAAAAATACGTTATAGATACAAAGAAACTAATAAAAGGAATTATAAATGATCTGGAATGTAATATAGACAAAGGAAAAATATCTATGAAGTTTCACAATACAATAATCGACATATCTGTAAATATGAGCAACTTATTATCACAAAAGCACAACATAAAAAAAGTTGCTTTAAGTGGTGGGGTATTCCACAATGAAATACTTTTAAAAGGAATCTATGAAAAACTTTCAAGTCAAGGATTTGAAGTTCTAACCCATAAACTTATACCAACTAATGATAGTGGAATAAGTTTAGGACAACTAGTTATAGCAAATAACAATATAAAGGAGAGTTAGTTATGTGTGTAGCTATTCCAGCACAAGTTATAGAGATAATAAATAATGAAGCAATTGTAAATTATGGTGGAGTAAAGATGAGTGTGGATATAAGTTTAATTGAAGATCTAAAAATAGGAGATTATGTTTTAGTACATGCAGGATGTGCTATGCAAAAAATAGATGATGATGAGGCGCAAAAGACTTTAGAACTTTTTAAGTTGTTAGGCGAATATGAAGGCTAGGGGTGGTTTATGAAATATATAAAAGAATTTAGAGACCCTAAAGTAGTTAAAAATATGTTAGAACAACTATCTTCTAAATGTAATAAGGAGATAACAATAATGGAAGTGTGTGGAACCCACACTATGAGCATATTTAAAAGTGGAGTTAGAGAATTACTTCCCCAAAATATAAAACTTATAAGTGGACCAGGTTGCCCTGTATGTGTAACTCCACAAGGGTATATAGATAGTGCTATAGAAATTTCAAATAGAGATGACGTAATAATAACTACTTTTGGTGATTTGATGAAAATACCTGGAACTAAAAGCAACTTACAAAAGGAAAAGGCACAGGGGAGAGACATACGTATAGTATATTCCCCACTACAATCGTTAGATATTGCCAAGAAAAACCAAGACAAAGAAGTTGTGTTTTTGGGAGTTGGGTTTGAAACAACTGCACCTATTTTAGCGCTTAGTGTATATAATGCTAAAAAACAAAATATAAACAATTATAGTTTACTACACTCTATTAAAACAATGCCTCAAGCTATGAAAGCTTTAGTTATTGATGAAGAATTAAAAGTAGATGGATTCTTATGTCCAGGTCATGTAAGTACAATAATAGGAGCTAAACCCTATGAATTTTTATCAAGGGACTACAATTTACCACTAGTTATTGCTGGGTTTGAAAGTACAGACATAGTAGCCGGTATATATACACTTGTAGAAATGATAAACAATAAAGAATATGAAGTAAAAAATATATACAATAGACTAGTTAAATATGAAGGGAACGAAAAGGCACTTAATATAATAGATGAAGTATTTGTAAGTTGCAGTAGTGCTTGGCGAGGACTTGGAAGTATTGAAAATACAGGATTTGAATTTAAAGAAGAATATAAAAGATTTGATGTTCAAAACAAACTTAATATAAAGATGATAGAAAGTGATCCACCTAAAGGATGTTTATGTGGAGAAATACTAAAGGGAATCAAAAACCCAACAGAATGCAAATTATTTGAAAAAGTATGTAATCCCCAAAATCCAGTAGGTGCATGTATGGTTTCAGAGGAAGGAACTTGTGCAGCATATTATAAATACGGTAGGTGATGTTATGGATATAGTTACTTTGTCACATGGAAGTGGTGGACGTGCAACAAACAATCTTATAAATGATATGTTTTATAAACATTTTCATAACGATATATTAATGCAACAAAACGATTCATCTGTACTTCCAAAATTAAATGGGAGAATAGCTGTAACTACAGATTCATTTGTTATAAGTCCTATATTTTTCCCTGGAGGAGATATAGGTAAGCTATCGGTGTGTGGAACTGTAAATGATTTAGCAATGAGTGGTGCAAGGCCACTGTATATAACTGTAGGATTCATAATAGAAGAAGGTCTAAGTTTTGATGACCTTGAAAAAATAGTTATATCAATTGCAAATACAGCAAAAGAAGCTGGTGTTAAAATAGTTGCTGGTGATACAAAGGTTGTTGACAAAGGGAATGTTGATAAAATATACATAAATACTACTGGTATAGGTGTAATTGAAGATGATAGTATATACCTAAGTGGAGATAGTATTAAGCCTAATGACAAAATAATTATAAGTGGTACCCTTGGAGACCATGGAATTTGTATAATGAGCAAGAGAAATAACTTAGAATTTGATGTTGATATAGAAAGTGATTGCGGATTACTTAATAATTTAATAGATAATATATTAAATGTAAGTAAAAATATAAGGGTTTTAAGAGATCCTACAAGAGGTGGAGTTGCCACAACTTTAAACGAAATAGCAATACACAGTAATAATAGTATTATGTTATATGAAGAACAAATTCCTATTAAAAATGAAGTTATAGGTATGTGTGAAATGCTAGGTTTTGAGCCACTTTATATAGCAAATGAAGGAAAATTAGTAGTTATAGTTGATGAAAATGATGCAGATAAAGTATTAGATGTTATGAGAAATAACCCTATGGGTGCAAATGCCAGTATAATAGGTGAAGTTATTAATGACAATAAAAATAAAGTATATTTAAAAACTGAAATAGGTGGAACTAGAATATTAAATATGCCAGAAGGCGAGTTACTGCCTAGAATCTGCTAGGAGGAAAGTTATGTGCGGTATAGATATAGATTTATTTCAAAAGCTTGATTTTATAGAATTTAGACAGGAGCTATTATTTAGAAACACTGATTTAGATAGATTGATATTTGAAAATAAATTTACAAGGCTAGAATATGAAGAATTACTTCAACTTATGGATATGTTCAATAAGAATATGATTGAAAATGTAAATAAAGATGAATTTGAAAGCACTGTTTTAAATGTAATACAGAGTAGGAATGAAGATTTACCTAAAATGTTAGCTTATGAATTTTATAAACAAAATAAATATATAAATGTATTTTCTAGTCTATATTAAAATAGTAGCATATGCTACTATTTTTTAATTATTACTTAAGCAACAATATAAACCAGCAATAGTCTTTTAAATTTGAGTTCACATGAATACAAATTACATAATATGTCGATAATGTAATAATGTTGACTAATGGGAGGAAAATTTATTTTATGAATTATATATTAAAAAATCTTCTATTTTTTGGTATAAGTTCAGCTGTAGTAAAATTTACAGAAGAAAAACATATTGATAATAAATATAATAAAAAAATGAATATTTTAACTTTTTAGTTCATAGTTATATCTATATCAAATTAATAAATAATAAAAATTATAAAAAGATTATAAAAATTACTTGACAGTAAAATCAGTATATTGATATAATTGTAAAAATTACTAAATAGTTTGAAAACTGTGATGGAGAAAAAAAATATTGAAGATTCTTCAGAGAGCTGACGGGTGGTGTGAGTCAGTGAGTTCAATATATAATAACTCGCTCCAGAGTGATTGTCTGAAGGATTCAATCTGTGTAAGACATTCCGGTAGTAAATGCTATCGTTAACAATAACGAGATTACGGCATGCCGTAAATTAGGGTGGTACCGCGAATAAGACTCTTTTTCGCCCCTAGCCAGGGGAGAAAAAGGGTTTTTTTTATATTTATTAATTGTTTTAAAGTGTGAATACTTTCATTATTTGGTGCATACCAATATTTATATCAAAAAAACAATAATGAAAAATATAAAAATATTATAAAAAATACTTGACAACAAAAACTTTAAATTGATATAATTGTTAAAATTAACTAAATAGTTTGAAAACAATGATGGGGAAAAAAAATATTAGAACTTCTTCAGAGAGCTGACGGTTGGTGCGAGTCAGTGAGATCTAATATATAATAACTCGCTCCAGAGTGATTGTCTGAAGGATACAATCTGTGTAAGACATTTCGGTGGTAAATGCTACCGTTAACAATAATGAGATTACGGCTTGCCGTAAATTAGGGTGGTACCGCGAACAAAACTCTTTTCGCCCCTAGCCAGGGGAGAAAAGGGTTTTTTTTATACATAAATCTGTTTAAAAAGGGGAGGATCAAAATATGAGCCTGAGAAAGAAACTCATTATCAACATCCTGAAAAACTAAGGTTACAAGGATATAAGATCTGTATTTAATATAAAAATAAATAGGGGGTTATAAGTATGAGTAAAAAAATTCATATATTTGATACTACATTAAGGGATGGAGAACAATCACCAGGGATAAGTCTTAATATACAAGAAAAACTTCAAATTGCTTTTCAACTTGCTAAATTAAATGTAGATGCTATTGAAGCTGGGTTTCCTATAGCTTCTAAAGGGGATTTCGAAGCTGTAAAAGCAATTGCACAACAGGTTGAAGGACCTATAATTACAGGTTTGGCTAGAGCAGATAAAAAAGATATTGATAGAGCTTGGGAAGCATTACAATATTCAAAAAAACCTAGAATTCATACATTTATAGCTACATCTGATATTCACCTTAAGCATAAGCTTAAGATGTCTAGAGAGGAAGTACTAAAAAGAGCTGTAGAAATGGTAAAGTATGCAAGAAGCTTAGGAGCAGAAGTTCAATTTTCTGCAGAGGATGCTTCTAGAACTGATCAAGAATTTTTATACAAGATATATGAAGAAGTTATTGAAGCAGGAGCTACTATTATAAACATTCCAGATACAGTAGGATATTCAATGCCAGGGGAATTTGGAAAACTTATCAAAGATATTAAAGAAAATGTAAAAAATATAAATAAGGCAATAATTAGTGTCCATTGTCACAATGACTTGGGTATGGCTGTAGCTAATACTTTAACAGCAATGGAAAATGGGGCTTGTCAGTTGGAATGTACCATCAACGGTTTAGGAGAAAGAGCCGGAAATGCGGCTCTAGAAGAAATTATAATGGCTATTAATACTAGAGGGGATTCTTACAAAGGATATACAGATATTATAACAGAACAAATTTATCGCACTAGTAACTTGGTAAGTAAATTAACTGGTTTTTCAGTACAGCCAAACAAAGCAATAGTAGGGAAAAATGCTTTTGCACATGAGTCGGGCATCCATCAACATGGGGTATTAAATGAGAGAACAACCTATGAAATTATGACACCAGAGTCTATAGGATTGAAACAAAACCAAATGGTATTAGGAAAGCATTCAGGACGTCATGCTTTTGAAGATAGACTAAATGAGCTAGGATATTCTTTAAATAAGGAAGAAATGGCAGAAGCTTTTAAAAAGTTTAAGGAATTAACAGATAAGAAAAAGGATATTTCTGATAAAGATATAGAAGCAATTCTTTCAGAAAAAATAACTGAAATTCCTGAAATCTACGGAATGGAGTATTTTCATATTTCAAGTGGAAACCGAACAATATCAACTTCAACTGTAAAACTTAGAAAGAATGATTTATGTATTGAAGAAGCTTCAACAGGACATGGACCAGTAGATGCAACATTTAAGGCCATTGAAAAAGCTGTTGGAATTGAAATAACATTGGCAGATTATTTCTTAAAAGCTGTAACTAGTGGGGAGGATGCCCTTGGAGAGGTAACTGTAAGAATTGCAAATAAAAACAATGAAAAACAGCATCTAGGTAGAGGTATAAGTACAGA
Source organism: Sporacetigenium sp. TC11 (assembly GCF_058146105.1). Lineage (NCBI taxonomy): Bacteria > Bacillati > Bacillota > Clostridia > Peptostreptococcales > Tepidibacteraceae > Sporacetigenium > Sporacetigenium sp. TC11. The sequence goes on from NZ_JBYVNY010000014.1 coordinate 53,411, forward strand.
TATTATTGAGGCAAGTGCAAAAGCTTACCTTAATGCAATTAACAATATGATTTACACTGAGGATCAAAATCAATAAAAAATAATGACTGGAATAGGGGAGATAAAAATGGGGATGACAATGACTCAAAAAATATTAGCATATCACGCAGGATTAGATGAGGTAAAGCCAGGGCAACTAATTCAAGCAAATCTTGATATGGTGTTAGGAAACGATATAACAAGTCCTGTAGCAATTGGAGAATTTAATAAAATTGGATGTAATGATGTATTTCATAAGGAAAAAATAGCTCTTGTACCTGACCATTTTACACCTAATAAAGATATTAAATCAGCGGAGCAATGTAGAGTTTTGAGAGAATTTGCAAGAGAAAAAGGAATTAAAAATTACTTTGAAATAGGCCAAATGGGTATAGAACATGCATTACTTCCAGAAAAAGGATTGGTTGTACCTGGAGATTTAGTTATAGGAGCGGATTCTCATACTTGTACCTATGGAGCATTAGGTGCATTTTCAACAGGGGTAGGCAGTACTGATATGGGGGCTGGTATGGCAACTGGAAAAGCATGGTTTAAAGTCCCAGAGGCAATTAAATTTGAACTAACTGGAGAATTAAATGAATGGGTAAGTGGCAAGGACGTTATTTTGCATATTATTGGGAAAATAGGAGTAGAAGGTGCTCTATATAAGTCTATGGAGTTTAGTGGTGAAGGGCTAAAAGCCCTTTTCATTGATGATAGATTTTCAATGGCAAATATGGCTATTGAGGCAGGAGCAAAAAATGGAATATTTGAAGTAGATGAAATTACACTAGAATATGTAAAAAATCACTCAACAAAAAATTACAAAGTATATAAAGCTGATGAAGATGCTGTATACTCAGAAGTTTATAGTATTGACTTATCTACAATTAAGCCAACTATAGCATTTCCCCACTTGCCAGAAAATACAAGAACCATTGATGAGGTAGGAGAAGTAAAAGTTGATCAGATAGTAATTGGTTCTTGTACAAATGGTAGGATTGAAGATATGCGTATTGCTGCAAAAATTTTACATGGTAAAAAGGTCCATGAAGATGTAAGGGCTATTATTTTTCCTGCTACTCAAAAGATATATCTTCAAGCTATTGAAGAAGGGTTGATTACAATATTTATAGAAGCTGGTGCAATTGTAAGTACACCTACCTGTGGACCTTGTCTAGGAGGACATATGGGTATACTTGCAAAGGGAGAAAGGGCAGTTGCAACAACTAATAGAAACTTTGTTGGTAGAATGGGTCATATAGAAAGCGAAGTTTATTTAGCCAGCCCAGCAGTCGCTGCAGCATCAGCAATAACAGGGAAGATATCATCACCAAGGGAGGTAGTAGGATGTTAAGTGGAAAAGTTATTAAATATAAAGATAATGTAGATACAGATGTAATCATACCAGCAAGATATTTAAATACATCGGATCCAAATGAACTTGCTAGATATTGTATGGAAGACATAGATAAAACTTTTACTAATAGAGTTGAAAAGGGGGATATTATTGTTGCAGGACGCAATTTTGGATGTGGATCTTCTAGGGAACATGCACCAATTGCAATTAAGGCATCTGGAATTAGCTGTATTATTGCGCATAGTTTTGCAAGGATATTTTATAGAAACTCTATTAATATAGGCCTTCCAATTCTTGAATGTGAAGAGGCTGCAAATAAAATTAAAGAAGGACACAAAGTTGAAGTTGATTTGGCAAATGGAAGTATTATAAATAACACAACAGGAGAAATATATAAAGCAGAGCCATTTCCAGAGTTTATGCAAAAACTTATAGAAGCAGAAGGATTAGTTAATTACGTCAAGGGGGAATAAATATGAAAATAGCAATTATACCTGGAGATGGAATAGGTCCAGAGATTGTTGAAGAAGGGGTAAAGGTCATTAAAGCAATTGGATGTAAAAAACAAATACCATTTGAATTTAATAATTACTTATTAGGGGGCTGTGCAATAGATGAAACAGGAGCACCTTTGCCGGAAGAAACATTAGATGGATGTAAAAAAAGTGATGCTGTGTTATTAGGTGCAGTAGGGGGACCAAAGTGGGATAATCTCCCAGGGCATATCCGTCCTGAAAAAGGACTATTGGGAATTAGAAAGGAAATGGGACTATTTGCTAATTTAAGACCTGCAATTTCGTTTGAGGATTTAAAATCAGCATCTACTTTAAAGGAAGAGGTTATAGGTAATGGCATTGATATTATGGTTGTCAGGGAACTAACAGGTGGTATTTACTTTGGAGATAGAGGTAGAATTGAGGAAGATATAACAAGGGCATACGATATAGAAACTTATTCAGAAACAGAAATTGATAGAATTGTAAGAGTTGGGTTTGAAAGTGCTAAAAGAAGAGATAAAAAGCTTATTTCTGTAGACAAAGCAAATGTTCTTGAAAGCTCTAGATTATGGAGAGAAGTTACAGAAAAGATAGCATTGGAATATCCTGAGGTAGAACTTGAGCATATGTATGTAGATAACTGTGCAATGCAGTTAATAAGAAATCCTAATAAGTTTGACGTTATAGTTACAAACAATATGTTTGGAGATATATTAAGTGATGAAGCTTCTATGTTGGCAGGCTCTTTAGGTATGCTTCCTTCTGCTAGTCTTGGTAGCAACAAACTTGGGATGTATGAGCCAATTCACGGCTCTGCTCCTGATATTGCAGGGCAAGATATTGCAAATCCTATTGCAACGATTTTATCAGTTGCTATGATGTTTAGATATTCATTTGACATGGAGACTGAAGCTAAAATAATAGAAAATGCAGTAGAAAATGTATTGAAATTAGGTTATAGAACAAAGGACATTATGGAAAAAGATATGAAACTAGTAGGAACTAAAAAAATGGGAGATCTTATTATAGAAGAAATTTCAAAACTATAAAAAAGACTACCTCACTAGATGTTATTTTCTAGAGGAGGTAGTCTTTTTATTATCCTATTAATATATCAGCTATAGTGTCTGCTGCACGTTCTATTTCTTTTGATTCTTTTTCACCTGGGCTAAACTTAACTCTTATAGGGAATTTAACATCGTCCATACCTGTTGATTTTATTATAAATGAACTATCTACAGTTTTTATATTTGAATCTTTCATATAGTCGTGAATTACTTCTATTGCTTCACCACTCCAACCATATGAACCGAATGCTATACCTAACTTTTCACTTAAGTCCATATTATTTAGTTCCTTTAATACATCTTCTAATTTACCAACCATGTCTGCATATCTAGTTGAACTTCCAATAAATACTGCATCACTTTCTTTTATAACTTCTAGTGCTTTTTTTACGTCTTCATCAGCTTTTATATTCATAACTACTGTCTCTATTGCTCTTTCACTTAGTGAATCTGCTAAGTTGTTTGCTAATTTTCTAGTGTTACCTGTCATTGTTGAGTATAATATAGCAGCTTTTTTGTTAGCTTTACTTGGCTTGCTCATTTCATCGTAAATATTAATAAATTTCTTAGCATCATCTCTTAATATATAACCATGTGATGGTGCTATAGTTTGTATATCAATGTCTTTTATTTTATTTATCATATCTTGTACATATGGTCTATGAGGATGCATTATAAGTTTGTAGTATACTTCAAAGTCTGGCATTATATCCTCTTTTGCTAAATCGTTAAATAAATCTGTTGTAGCAATGTGTGTACTAAATATGTCACATGGGAATAATGTTTTATCTTCAACTGCATATGTTATCATTGTTTCTTCTGTGTGAAGATATGGAGTTTCAAAGAATTTAAGAGTTTTTCCACCTATATCTAGAGTATCTCCATCTTTTACTATTAAGAATTCTCTGTTGTGTAATTTGTACATTTCCTTAAGTTCATGTGCTCCAAGTTCTGTTGTTACTATAACAGCATCTTTTGCTTTGTTTGCAAGTACTGGAAGTCCACCTGAGTGGTCTGGTTCAACGTGGTTTATAACTATATATTTTATTTGAGATGGATCTATATGGTTTTGTAAAGTTTCAACAAAGTCTTTTCCAAAGCTTATATCTACTGTATCTATAACTGTCGGCATTTCTGTTTTTAGTAAGTAGCTGTTGTATGTTGTACCTTTTTCAAGTACTAATCTGTGGAATGGTACCTTTCTATCATCTATATATCCAACCCAGTAAGTGTTTTCATTAACTAATATATTTTTCATTTTTGTTTCCTCCTATTTGTTTTATTTGATAATCTTATTATAGGAGGAATGTAAATTTAGTTCTGTGACTGAAATCAAATTATGGAAATTAATTAAAAAATTTATAATTTAATTTGTAGTGTCAATTATTGAGTATATTTAATATATATAATATGTAGTAAAATTTTATATATATTGAGGTGTTTATATGATAAATAGTGAATTAAAATCACTATCAAAAAAACAGTTAAAAGGCAGATGGTGGGAAGCTATATCATTTAACTTATTGTATTTTGCTATAATATTTATCCCTTCTTTTATTTTTGAATTCAACAATGACCCTAATTATTATAGCAATAGTGAATTAATATATAATTTAGTAACTTTTGTTATTGCTTCACCTATTGCCCTTGGGTTCAGTTACTTTTATTTGAATTTTATAAAAGGTGAAAATAAACTAAGTGATTTATTTTGGGGATTTACAAAGTTTGGCAAAGCATTTGTAGCCTACTTACTAACTTCTTTAATCACTTTAGTAGGGTTTATTTTGTTAATAATTCCGGGGATAATACTAAGTCTAATGTTTTCACAGGTATATTATATACTAGCAGAAAATGAAGATATGTCTGCAATAGAGGCAATGAAAGAAAGTGCTAAAATAATGAAGGGAAATAAATTTAGATACTTTGTTTTATGTCTTAGTTTTATAGGATGGATAATTGTTGGTGCTATAACTTTAGGCATAGGATTTATATGGATTATGCCATACTATAGTGTTACCTTAACTAATTTTTATAAAGATATAAGAAGAGATACAAGATGGCTCGAGCAATAATGCTCGGGCTTTTTTTGTTACAATTTATTCTTAGTATTCATATAGTATAGTAGAATTTATTTTGAAAAGGAGCATATATATGCATAATAGACAACAAAACTCAAATGGATTTTCTCTGCCTCCTATACTTCAAGAACAGCTTGATCTTCCTATATCTAAGTTAATACAGGAAGTAAGAGCAGGAAAAACACAGAAAATAGCAATAAAGACAGAAGATGATTTATATCTATCTGCTGTAGGTGGTGGCGGTGGATTTTTAACTGCCAATGCAACTGAAATAGGACCAAATGAAACTTTTATGTTAATACCACAAGGACTAACTAGAGATAAAGTTGCTATAAGAACAGCCAATGGTAATTATTTAACTTGCATAGGTGGAGGGTTAGTAGGTGCTAGGAGTGCTACTTTGGGTGTTAATGAACAATTTTATTTTGTGCCAGTTTACCCAGACAAAGCGAATATAGCTACAGTTAGTGGATTTTTCTTTTTAGTATTGCCAGAGAATCCTCATTATTTGACTTCCTATGGACTTACAATAGGTCCTAGAACAATATTTACTATAATCCCACAAAATGAATAAATATTATATTTTGGTCTATTAATTAGTAATAGGCCTTTTTACTATAAATTAATAAAGACTTGTCTATGTATATATGATAAAATATTGTAGCTATAGAAAAGATTTAATTTCTTACTAAATAGATTTTTAGAGCGAAGAATAAATTTCTTCGTAGAATTATATAAAAACAAGAATTGATGAGGTGAGAATATGCTAAATGACATGTTCATAAATATATTGTTACTTGTATCATTTACCTTTATTGCTGCTCATATATTAAAAGACGTATCTAAAGATAGTATGAATAGTATATATGGTAAGACAATGTTAGGTATAAGTGGTGGACTCATGGGGATTTTTTTTATGATATATACTATTGAAGTTAAAGGAACTACCACTTTATTAGATTTACGAGTTTTTGCAATAATGATGGTTTCTTATATAGGAGGTATTATTCCTACAATAGTTTCAGGAATTATTATAGGTGTATATCGTACAGTATACTTCGGTATAAGTATATCATCTATTATTGCAGTTATTCAAATACTATTATATATAATATCTTTTCATATAATTGATAAAAAGATTAAAGAAGAATGGAAAAAGTGGTTTTTCAAAACTTTAATATCGTTGATTATATTAGCATTACCTTTTGCTTATCTTTTAAGGAATGTAGAAAATTTTCAAATAATAATTTTTGTGTTTTCTTTAGTAATAATATTTGCAGGTATATTAGAGTATTTTTTATTAGAATATGTTAAAAGTTCAAATGAATTATATAGAAGGTATAAAAATGAATCTACAAGGGATTTTCTCACAGGGCTTTATAATACAAGACAATTTGATAAAATGCTTAATTTAGCTTTTGAAAGAGCCTTAGAAAATAAAGAAAAACTATCTTGTCTTATGGTGGATATTGATCATTTTAAAAAAGTAAATGATACCTATGGTCATGCAGTAGGTGATATAGTTCTTAAAGAGTTAGCACATATATTAAAAAAGAATTGTAGAATAGTTGATGTTGTAGGTAGAATAGGTGGCGAAGAATTTTGTGTTTTACTTTTTGATTGTCCTAAAGATCAAACTTTTGAGATAGCATGGGAAATCAACAAGGCTGTTCAAAAACATGAATTTCCTATAGATAACGATAAATTTATAAATATTACAGTATCCATAGGAGTAGCAATTTATCCTGATACAACGCCTAATCTAGAAAATATAAAAGAAAAGGCAGATATGGCTCTTTATAAAGCAAAACATAGTGGGCGTAATAAAGTCTGTGATATTTAATAATAAATTAGTTATGGCTCAAGTAGTAATTGCTTGGGCGCTTTTATTAAAAGGGGGAATTGCAATGCAAAATAAGTTAAGTTTAAAAGCAAAAAGGTCTTGGTTTATATCAAGGGCAATGTTTTTAATAATTATTATTGCAGTAGCCATAGTAATTAGATTTGTGCTTTTAGATTGGATACAAAATAAATTTATAATGGATTTAATTCTCGGGGTTATTATATTATTTCAACTAACAAATACTTTTTTATATCCAGATTTTGAATATAGACAATGGAGTTACAATATAGACCAAGATAAGGTTGAATTTTGCCATGGTATTTATATAACTAAGAGAATTTTAATTCCAACTGTTAGGATTCAACATCTTAATATAAGCCAAGGGCCTATAAATAGACCATTAGGACTTGCAAATATAAATATAACTACTGCTGGAGGAAGTTTTACAATACCTTGTTTAGACAAAGAAGAAGCAGAAAAGTTAAGTGATTATCTTAAAGAAATAATTCAATTTAACGTTAAAAATAATGCAATAGAATTAGGTGATAGCTATGAAAAATAGAAATCATAAAATATCTATTTTAAATAACTTTTTAGAAGTGATGAAAAATATTTTTATATTTATATTGTTGTCACTTAGTTATTCACCTATAAATCCATTTATAGCTTTAATAGGTTTAACAGTTTTAACATTTGGGATTAGTTTTATAAATTGGTACAATACGTACTATGAAATTAACGATTATGAAATTAGGTATACCAAAGGCTTTTTAAATAAGAATACAACTGTAATACCTATATCAAAGATAAGTACGGTAGATATATCGCAAAATGTTGTTTATCAGTTCTTGGATATAGCTAGATTAAAACTAGACAGTGGGGCAGTAAACATAGGTACAAGTGAAATAAATTTAGTAGTTTCTATAGAAAAGGCAAATGAAATTAAAAACATCTTGGGGAAATTAGAAACTACAAATACAAAAGATGATTATATAAAACTAAGCACAAATGAAATAGTAAAGTATGCTCTTACAAAAAATACAACAGCTATTATACTAGGTATAATATTTACTATAAATACATTTTTAGATGATTTATTAAAGTTTTTTAAAGTAGAAAACGATTTTTATAATGAAATAGGAGCAAAACTAGTTACAATAGATAATATAAACAAAACTTTTATATTGAGTATTTGTATATTGATTATAGTTGGATATATAATTACTAAATTGTTATCTATATTATATTATGTTTTAAAATTTAGCAACTTTACTATATACAAAGATGATAAATGTATAAATATTAAATACGGCGAGTTGTCTAAGAAAAAGTACTCACTTCCTATAAATAAAATTAACTCAGTAACTTTAAAACAAAACTTAATAAGGCAGGCACTAGGCATTTACTCTTTGGAAGTAAGTACTGTAGGATATGGAAATGAAGAAAAAGAAGAAGCTATATTATATCCAATATGCACAATTGATAAGGCAAAGGAAATAATAGAGAAACTTGTACCGGATTACAATATTGATTTAGAATTAAAACCTGTTAATAACAAAGGTAAAAAGAGATTTTTTGTAATTCCAATGGTTGTAACTTCTATTATAGTAATTACTTTAAGTGTAATTTTTAAATATGGATATATATCAATTATTATTGAATTATTAGTATTTGCAATTTGCTATTTCCAATATAAAAACACATCCATAGGATACAGTGAAGAAAAGATAATAGCTACTTTAGGAATCTTTACTAAAAAAATTATTATAATAAAAATGGATAAGGTTGAAAATATAACAGTTTCAGCTTCATTTTTTCAAAGAAGAGACGATTTATGTACCTATATTATAAATTATTATGGTAAGAAGCTAACTGAAGTTGTAGTACTTAGACATTTGCCAAAGGAGCATTTTGAAAAACTAAGAAGTAAATTAATTAAATCTTAGATTATGTATTACAACTTATTCTATTATTCATATACTATATTAATATTTATTTTGGAAAGGAGCATGTATATGAATAATAGACAACAGCAACAAAATGTACCACCGATACCTCCTATACTACAAGAGCAATATAATCTTCCTATATTTGATATAATACGTCAATTAAGAGAAGGTAGAAATCAGAGAGTAGCATTGAAAACAGAAGAAGAGGGTTTTTTTCTATCGGCTGTAAATGGTGGTGGAGGAATTGTAGTTGCTAATTCAATTAGAATAGGCTCAAATGAGATTTTCACATTAATACCACAAGGGGCAAATAGAGAAAAAGTTGCTATACAAACATCTAATGGTAATTACTTAAGTTCTATAGATGGTGGTGGAAATAGGGTAGATGCTACAGCCACTGTTATAGGAATTAATGAACTATTTACAATGGTTCCAGTAGGACCTGATAAAGCTAATTTTGTTACATCTAAGGGATATATATTATTAACATTGCCAAATGAACCTAGACTTTTGACGGCTTATGGAGTTGCAGCAGGTCCTAGAACAAGAATGGTAGTAATACCACAAGCTTAATCCAAGCGATAGATGCTTGGACTTTTTTGTTGCATTTGTATTAATTATTCATATAATATATTAATATTTGTTTTGAAAAGGAGCATGTATATGTATAATAGACAAGAACTTGAAGGTTTGAGCACTACTCCTGAAATAGAAAAATTCATTCAAGAATTACTTATAAATCCCATAATAGAAGAACAAATACATCTACCTATAATTCAATTAGTACTACAATTAAGAGAAGGTAGAACACAAAAGGTAGCCATGAGATTGAAAGAAGGTTTTTATGTATCTGCTGTAGGTGGTGAAGGAGGCGCTGTAGTTGCCAACTCAACTACAATAGGTCCAAACGAGACTTTTATCTTAGTCCCACAAGGAGTATATAGAGATAGAATTGCTATACAAACAGCTAATGGGTATTATTTAAGTGCTATAAATGGGGGTGGAAAGAGAGTAGTTACAACTACTACTATAGGCAGAAATGAACAGTTTATTATGGTTCCGGTAAATCCTAATCAAGCTATATTTGTTACAAATATAGGTTTTTTTTTAATACCATTAACAACTGAGCCTAGATTTTTGACAGCTTATTCAATTGCAGCAGATATGAGAAATATATTTACAATAATCCCACTACCGTAATTATATAAATAGTATATAATATCTATATAATGTATATAAATATCCCTAAAATATAAATTTGACTAAAGAATAAAAAATAATAGGAAGTTGAGAGAAAATATGAAAATACTTATTGATGCAGATGGATGCCCAGTAGTTGATATAACTATAAAAATTGCAAAAAAGTTCAATATAGAAGTTATAATTATATGTGATACATCACACGTTTTTAATAAAGAAGGGGTAGAGACTATAATAATATCCAAAGGCAATGATGCAGTTGACTTTGCCCTTGTAAATAAAGTTAATAAAGGGGATATTGTAGTAACTCAAGACTATGGACTTGCAGCAATGGTACTTTCTAAACAAGGATATCCAATTAATCAAAGCGGGCTTGTTTATACTTCTGAAAATATAGATCAATTACTTTACACTAGACATATATCTAAAAAGATTAGAAACTCAGGGGGAAGACTTAAAGGCCCTAGAAAAAGACAAAAAGAAGATGATATTAGATTTGGAGAAAGTCTATCTATTCTTTGTGAAAAATTACTTTAAAAAAGGGGATTTATGAAAAATAAAAAAACTTTAAAAATAATCATATGGGTAATGGTAATTTTGCTAATGGGAGGAGTTTTATTTGTTGTCAACGGATTTATAGGAAATCCAATTTCCGGTAAAATCGCAGATAATGCAATAAAAAAATACGTTGATGATAAGTACACATCTTTAGATTTAGAAGTTGAAAAATCGAGATATAATTTTAAAGATGGTTCATATGGTGCATTGGCAAAATCAAAAAACAGTATAGATACTCATTTTTATATTTATTATTCTAATGGAAAGATAAAATATGACGAATATGAAACTTCTGTATTGGATATGTTTAATACACTACAAAGACTTTCGGAAGAATATTCGGAAGTTGCAATATCACTTATAGAAAATGAGTTAGGCTATGAAAATACTACAATGGTAATGTATAATAATGGTGAACATGATGATGAAAATTTAAAGCTCGATATGAAGTTTGATAAGTCACTTCCAATTGATTCTGAGGTTCTTATACGTATTGACTTAACTGATAATTCTATGGAAAACATATCAAAAATTTTGACTGATGCTCATGGGGTTTTCGTCAAAAATAATTGTAATTTTAGTAAATATGGATTTTTTTCAGAAGTTGATAATGCTATGGTGATGATAGATAACGTTACACCTAAAGACATAGAAAATGGTGAACTTCAAAGCTTACTAGAAAATGCTAAAGACAATGAAGGGTCAAGTGAAATTAGTGTTTTTATAAAAGAAGATAATAAATAAGAGCCAATAGTTTATTGGCTCTTTTAACATTAACGTATAAAGTTAGTAACAGCTCTTTGCTCTTTTTCTGGCAATTTAATTCCTGCTACTTTTCCGGCATGGATAGATTTTAAAAGCCAGGCCATATTCTTACCTAGTGTTCTCATTGTCTGCATTCCTTCTAAATCTTGTTTTACTTCTTCAGGAGTATTTCCATGAACCATATTCCAATATTGAGAAGATACAATAGGCATATTTGAAATAGTAAAGTATTTATTTAATTGGTCAAAGGCAGCACTTGAGCCACCACGACGACAACTTACAATTGCAGCACCAGGCTTATGCTGAAAAATACTGCTAGAATAGAAACATCTATCTAAAAAAGATGTTATTTGACCAGATGCACCTGCGTAATGTACAGGAGAACCAAATATAAAACCATCAGCTTCTTTAGCTTTTTCTAATGCAATGTTTACAGTGTCATCGTTAAATACACATTTGCCAGAGTTACTAGTATAACAATGGCCACAAGCTGCACAACCTCGGATAGGATCTTTTCCAACATGGAAAATTTCTGTTTCAATATTTTCTTTTTCTAATTCCTTTGCAACTTCACATAAAGCAGTATAAGTACATCCATTAGGTTTTGGACTTCCATTAATAAGTAGTACCTTCATGTTACTCACCTCATTTATATTTTTTTACCAATATTAGTATACAATAACATATTTTGAAAATATACCAACAATTAAAAAAGAGAATTCCTATATAGAAATTCTCCCTTTTTATATTTGAGCAAGGTCCCATCTGGTCGTTAGCGATATGAGGGTAGCGAATTTTATAAAGCTACTTCACCTTTTAAACCTATAGATTCTGCAACATTTTGCATTCCCTTAATAGTCTCACCAATTATTGTATTTAATTCCATATCTAAAAGGCATGCACCTTTTTCAATAACCTCTCGATTTACCCCTGAAGCAAAGCTTTTTTGGCCCCATTTCTTTTTAACTGACTTAGGTGTTAAATCTAAGACGCTTTTACTTGGTCGAAGAAGTGCAGTTGCTGTTATAAGTCCAGTTAATTCATCTATTGTATATAATACTTTTTCCATTTTATGTATAGGTTCAACATCAACACATAGGCCCCATCCATGACTTACAACCCCATGTATATATTCTTCAGGATATTTATTTTCTGATAATATATCTCTTACTTTTACGCAATGCTCATTAGGGTACATTTCATAGTCAATATCGTGTATTAAACCAATGACACCCCATTTTTCTTTATCAGGTTCATTAAATAATTCTGCAAAATGAAGCATTACTGCTTCCACAGCCAATGCATGGCTTATAAGACTTTCAGTTTTAGTATACTCTTTTAGAAGTTCAAAAGCTTCTGCACGAGTAGGTATCTTGTTTCCATAAAAACCCCTTCTTTCATGAAATCTTTAGTTTATTCTGTATTTTTAGTTTTTTTGTTTGAAAAATATAATAAACTTTATTACAAATAATGTCAAGGGCTAAGGGGGTATAAAACTTAAGGATTTCTTAAGATGTTTTTAATAAGTTCTTAAACTCTATAGTGCATAATGAGTATATAAAATAAGCGAGGGGGACTTCATAATGGAAAAACATTATTTATATATAGTTCTTACAAGAACAAGTACAGTAATATCAAGACTTATTCAATTTATAAAAAATGATAAATATACTCATGCAGCTGTTTCACTTGATAAAGAGCTTAACTTTATGTACGGCTTTGGTAGAAAATATGCTCATAACCCTTTTATTGGAGTATTTAGAAAAGAAGAACTTAATAAAGGAATATATAAATCTCATAAGAATTTACCTGGAAAAATAATAGAAGTTGAGGTAACGAAGGATCAATATGAAGATGCCAAAAATTTATTAAATGAATTTATTATTAATAGTGATAACTACAAATACAATTATAGAGGTCTTATAGACGGAATATTTAACAATGAAGCATGTTATGAAAATAGGTTTTTATGTTCTGAGTTTGTTTATCACATTTTAAAAGAAAGTAATATTGCAGATCTTAAAATGTCTAGAAATCTTGTTAGACCTCAAAACTTAATGAACATAGAAAGTAAGACGATATATGAAGGCAATCTTAAAAATATAGAAAATCAAAACACTGATTACAATTTATGTCTGTTATTATTGCACCAATACCAACTTACCGCTGATTTAAAGGATGATATATTATATATGAAATGTAAGTGGAATAATATATAAAAAATTTTCATAATCTTGTACTTAAACTAATATAATATATTGTTAGGAAATAGTTATTTTTATAACGATTTTGTTAACACACTACATATTATCACCATATAGTGTAAGTGTAATATTAGTATTATAATTTTAAGGGGGATTAACATGAAAAAGATTTTAGGCCTAGGATTAACAAGTTTAATGACTGTAACACTACTTAGCGGATGTACACCACCTAAAGAAGAAGCAGTAGCGCCATCAACTGGATTGAAAGATGGATCTTATCATGCAGAATATGACAGAAAAGACGTTAGAAACTGGACTGCTTTTGTTGATATCACTGTTAAAGATGGTAAAATAACAGAAGCATACTATGATTATACAAATGAGAAAAAAGAAATGAGAACAAAATCTCAAGGGTATATAGATGGATTTAAAGCAGCCAATGGATATACACCAAGAGAAGGTTTTGATAAACTTGGAGCTAATCTAATTGAGGTTCAAGATGCAGCAAAAGTTGACGTTGTAACTGGTGCTACTCACTCATCTAGAAACTTTAATGAACTTGCAGCAGCTGCAATAGAAAAAGCAAAAACTGGCGATGCTACAGCGGCTATAGTACCTCTTTATGAAGACGGTAAATACAAAGTTGAAGCAGATAAATTTGATGATCACGGTTGGAAACCTTTTGTAGAACTTGAAATAAAAGATCATAAAATTGCAACTGTGAACTTTGATTATATAAATGAAGCTGGAAAATTAAAATCTGAAGATGCAGAATATAAAGCTAATATGGAACCAGTTGCAAAAACTTATCCAGCAAAATATCTTCCTGAATTAGAAAAAGCATTAGTAGATAAGCAACTTATAGGTGATGTTGAAGCTGTAACTGGTGCCACACATTCTTCTGACAACTTCAAAGCATTAGTAGAATATGCTTTAGATGATTTAGCAGAAGTAGGTAAAACTGGCACTGCTACTATGAGTATGACTGAAGAATAAAATATATTTTATATCTATTATATATTTACAAAGTACTACAAAAAATATATAATTTAGAAATAGAACTAAAATTTGATAAAGGCAAACCTATGGAAACATAGGGACGCAAAGCTAAAGGGGCTAATTTTATAAGTATAATTATGCCAGCCAGTTGCCGAAGAGAGCATAGATATGTGTCTATTAAAGCTACTCTTTTTGAGTAGCTTTTTTTATCTCTTTAAAGTTTATCAATTCTTTTAAAATGAATATTAGTTCGTACAAATATTAAAAGAATAAGGGAGATGTAAAAAATGAAAAAAGTATTAGCATCAATTGTTTGTGCAAGTGCATTATTAGTACCTAATACTTCAGTATATGCTGCTGAAGAAACTACAGAAACAGGTGCAGGAATAACACCAGATCAAATAACTTATAGTACAGATACGTTATTTGAGGATATTCAATTATCATTCACTTATAATGATGAACAAAAAGCAGATTTATTAATTGATATCGCTGAAGAACGTCTTTCAGAAGCTACAGAGATGGCGGAACAAGAAAAAAGTGAATTTGTGGAAACAGCAATAGATGGCTATCTTGAGACAATAGATGAAGCTCAGGATCAGGTTCTAGATGTTATCACAGATGAAAATATAGGTGAAGAAGTTAAAGAAGATTTAATAGATGGACTAGAAAATATATCAGTAGTAGATGACATAGTAGAAGAAAACTTAGCAGATGATCAAAAGGAACAAATCGAAGAAAATACTGAAGAGATAAGTTATGCAGCGAATGTTGTAGCGGATATAGATGTTGAAACTGTAAAAATCCTTCGTGATAAAGGATTTGGATTTGGCAAAATAGCATATATTAATTCTTTGTCTACAATTAGTGGAAAATCAGTTGATGAATTAGCTAGTTTAGTTGTGGATGATGGCAAAGGCTTAGGAGAACTTTCAAAAGAATTAGGTATTAGTCCATCACAAATAAGATCAAATAGTAAATCTAAAGAAAAAAATGTAAAGAAAGAAAACATAGTGAATAGTGATGATGTTGTTGAAACTAGTGTAGCTGATGCAAGTGAAAACGTTGTTAAAACTAATGTAAATAACGACGTTATTAAAGCTAATACGTCTACTTTAACAAAGGAAATAGATAAAACAAAAGATAAAGAAACAAAACAGCAACCAAAACTAGACAAAGAAAAAGAACAGTTAAATAAAAATGAAGAAGTAAAAAAGCAGCCAGAGATAAATAAAGAAGATGAAAAAAAGCCAGTAAAAATAAAGGAAGATAAAGAAAAAGAAGAAATTGTAAAGGATAAAAAAGAGAATAAAGATAAGTAATCAGATATAGATAGAAATAACTATATAATTTACTTGCAAAAAGGGTGGCCAAACAGCCGCTCTTTTTAATTTGAATGATTTAGTCATATTTATGACTAAATCTTATTATTCCACAGATTGTTAGCGATATTATAGAGCAAAATAGTGCTTTTAGAAACAACTCCATACTAAATATATACCTCCATTAAATATAGATAACATAATATAATTCTGCAATGTATATAAAAATCCTTTTCAATTAAATGAAAATTAGAAAAATTTCAACGAGTACTTATATTATAAATATACGTAAAACTTCTAAAATTTTGTAGGGTAATAAAAAATAATATAATTTTAAATATACTAAAAGTTAATTATAAGGAGAAAGAACTTGGAAAAAACAATAAGAGAGCAAATTTTTGAATTAGCAGATGAAGATTATAAGAAGTTTCAAAGCAAGTTATGCCCTGGTATTGACAATATTATAGGAGTGAGACTGCCGCTACTTAGAAAACTTGCAAAAGAAATAGCTAAAGGGAATTGGCGAGAATATATAAAGACATCGAAAAGTGAATACTATGAAGAAGTTATGCTACAGGGTATGGTAATTGGTTATATAAAAGCTGACATTGATGAAGTGTTAAGTTATGTTACTGACTTTGTGCCCAAAATTGATAATTGGTCTGTTTGTGATAGCTTTTGTATTGGATTGAAATTCACAAAAACAAATATGGAACGTGTTTGGGGTTATATTGGACAATATCTATCATCAAAACAAGAATTTGAAATGCGTTTTTGTATTGTAATGCTTCTAGATTTTTATATAGAAGAAGAATACATTGATAGAGTGCTTATATTATTAGACAAAGCAAGGCATGAAGGATACTATGTTAAGATGGCTGTTGCTTGGGCTATTTCAATTTGTTATATTAAATTTCCAGAAAAGACAATGAAATATCTAAACAGTAATACATTAGATGAGTTTACATATAACAAAGCACTGCAAAAAATTACTGAATCTCTAAGATTAGATAAAGAAATAAAAATACTTATTCGAAGCATGAAACGCAAATAATACATATGTAATATTTTGAAAATATATGAAATATCTTTATATAAAGCTTTAAATGTTGCTTTTATAAGGGGGAAGATGATATGAAACTAAATTTTGTAAAGGCTAACCCGACAGAAAATATGACTGTTTTTATTCTTGATCAATTACCACGTTCTATATATAAAGATGTAGCAAAAAAGATAATGGCCTATAGTAACATTAATGCAGAACAAGTGGGATTTATAGAAAAGACATCTAAAGAAAATAGTGAAGCTTGTGCTAGACTTCATATGATGGGCGATGAATTTTGTGGGAATGCCACAAGGGCCTGTGCAGCTGTTTTAGTTCAAAGAGAACACTGTAGGGTTCAGAAAAAAGAAGGAAAATTCATTGTACCATTAGAAGTCTCTGGAGTAGATGAAGTTATATATTGTGAAGTAGAATTAAATAATTCAAATAGCTATATTTCAGATGTAGATATGCCTTTGCACAAGTCAATAAAAGAAATTTTTATAGAATATAAAGATGTTATTTATAATGGAACACTTGTTGAATTTCCAGGGATAACGCATTTACTTATTAATGGTGAAGGGATAGATAGTAGGGAAGAGTTTTTTATAAAAGTTAAAGAAGAACTAAGGGATATTGAATATGATGCACTTGGAATAATGTTTTATGATGAAGAAAAATCATATATTGAACCTTTGGTTTATGTGAAGTCATTGGAAAGCCTTGTTTGGGAAAGAGGATGTGGTTCAGGTGCTACAGCTCTAGGTTTAGTAGTTTCTTATCAGTATCAAAAGGGTGTAAACATGATAGTAAATCAACCAGGAGGACAGCTAGAAGTATCTACAAAGTGGAATGGAAATAATGTAACTAGCATATACCTTAGAGGAATTGTGGATATTGTATCAGAAGGAATTGTATATGTATAAGGGGTTATCTAAATAGATAACTCCTTTTTGGGTTTATGGTTATATTTAAAAAAATTGTAAAAAATGGGATAATATAGATGATTGAGGTATTTTATTCTAGTATTTTTATATTTGAAGTATCACATAATAGCTTTGTGTGGTAAACACAAATAAAATATAATGGAGGTACAATCATATGAAAAATACTACTAACAACCAAGGAATGCCAAATATGTCAAATATGTCAGGAATGCAAAGTAGCTTAGGATCACAAAGTAATTCAGAAATGCCAAATATGTCAGGAATGCAAAGTAGCCTAGGATCACAAAGTGCTTCAGGAATGTCAAATATGTCAGGATTACAAAGCACTTCAGGTATGCAAAGCATGTCAGGCTCTCAAGGCCAAAATGCTAGACAAGAAGTTCAAAGTGCAGCTAGTCAATTACAAAACTGTAAAAATTCTTTAAATCAAGCGTTAAATTCAGTAGAAAAACCACAAAACAGACAAAAAATACAAAATACTCTTAATGCTGTAGAAAGTGCATTACAATCAGCTAACACTACACTTTCAAATTACCAAGAATAATTTTAAGTATACATAAAAGCGGATTTATTTTGAATCCGCTTTTTTTATGCACTTTTTTGACTATATATAATATACTTAATATGTTAGAGATAATAGATTTATAAATATGTTGGAGGAATATATGTATATATTAACAAATTCGGATTTTAGAAAAAGATCTAGAGAACAATTGAAGGGTAATTGGACACAGGTAGTTTTAGCAACACTTGTTACATTGATAATATCAGCTATTATATATTCTATTATACCTGTAGTTTCATTTGCATTGGTTTTTCCTTTTGAAATTATGTTATTAAGGTTTCTGGGAATTTTTAGAATAGGACAAAAAGCCGATATAGAGGAACTTTTTCATGGATTAGACTCCTATTATATAAAGTCGTTTTTAGTTAGCTTAGTTTTAGGGTGTATATATTTTGCAATTGCAATAATACCTACTATAATAATAGTAATTTTATTTGTTGTAGGAGAATATCAAATTCATTATTATTATGAAATAGCAGCTTCTGGCATAGTTTTAGCTTTGATTATAATGTATTTATATTTGTATACTAGATTTTCATTAGTAAAGTTTATAGTTGCAGATAACCATGACTTAGATATAAAGGGAATTTTAAAATATTCATCTAATCTTACTAAGGGAAGAAAGTGGAGAATAATATCATTATATTTAAGCTTTATAGGATGGTGGCTATTTGTTTTTTTAACTGTTGGGATAGGTATGCTTTGGCTTGCACCATATATTGATTTAACTATGATGAATTTTTATGAAGAGATAAAGAATGATTCTGAAAATATACATCTATAGCAAGGGTATGATACTTGCTATTTTTTATTGCAATAATTATTAGCTACTTTTTCTAAGTTTTTCTACCTATGCTCAAAATAACATCACTATTTTAGAGATAACCTCAAGTTAATTTTATAAAGTTTAAGCTTTGAAAATAGAAAAGTAGTTTAATAAATTATTTCAGAAAATTAAATTTGTTAGAAAGAGTTTGATACATATAGAGGAATGAATTAAAATAGGTTTAGAGTTAGAAAAAATCAAAGAAATAATGGTGATTATATGATTAATATAAAAAAATATATAGCATTTTTATTAATAGCTTTTACATTTATTTTAGTGGGTTGTACTAGCGCTTATATAAATTTAAAAGAAGATTATAAATTTAAATCCGGTAAAGATATAACTTTTTATACAGTTACAGATTTACACTATTTATCTAATAGCCTAAATGACAATGGAGAGGCTTTTAGAAAGTATTTATCTTCTGGAGATGGAAAGCAAATAGAATATATTGATGAAATAGTAGATGCATTTACTTATAATATTCAAAAGACAAAGCCTGAAGTACTTGTTATTAGTGGAGACTTAACTAATAATGGGGAAAAAGAAAGCCATTTAGATTTATCAAATAAATTAAAGTATATTGAGGGAAGTGGTACTTCTGTATATGTGATTCCTGGTAACCATGATATATCAAATCCTTGGGCCAGGGGGTTTAAGGATGATAAACAGTACGTGACAGAAAGTATAAAACAAAAAGATTTCAGCAAAATTTATTCTGATTTTGGTTATAATGAGGCAATATCAAAGGACAAGGATACATTAAGTTATCTTGCAGCACCATCTGCTGATGTATGGTTATTAATGATAGATACAAATAAATACAAGAATAACTATAAAATAGGTTCACCTCAAAGAGATGGTGAGATTACTAATGATACCCTGAATTGGATAAAAAAGTGTAGTGATTTAGCTAAAGAAAGAGGAGCAAATATAATTACAGTGACCCACCATAATATAATAGATCATAGCGATGTTATACAAAAGGGATATACGCTAAACAATAACGATGAAATCCTTAATGTATTTAAGGACAATAAATTAAGTCTTGTATTAAGTGGCCATATTCATATTCAAGATATAAGCTCGCATAATAATCAATTATATGATATTACTACTGGCTCATTAGCGGTATACCCTCATCAATATGGTACACTTAAATATTCTGCTAAAGATATTAGCTTTGACTATACTACTTCGATAGTAGATGTAGAGAAATGGTCAAAAGATAAGAAAATAGTTGATAAAAATCTTAATGATTTTAAAAGTTACTCAGAAGACTATTTTGGTAAATTTGCTTATGATATGGCTTATAAGCACTTAATTGATAATAAAAGTTATTCAGAGGATGAGGTAAAGTCAATGTCTGAAACCATGAAAATATTAAACTTAAGATATTTTGCTGGAAATGAGAATTTAAATTCAAATGATGTAATAAATTCAGAAGGCTTTAAATTATGGTCAGGTTTACCGGAAAGCTTTCTTAAAAGCTATATTTGGAGTATATGTAGCGATAAAGATACTAATGATAATAATTTGTATATAAAGATGCAAAGCAAAAAAACAGAAACTAACTGATACATAAGTATATATTAATATAAAAGTATTGATTTTTAGGAGGATATAAATGCAAAGCTTATTTTATGTTGGAATTGGTGGTTTTATTGGTGCTTGTTTAAGATACATTATATCTATAAATGCTCCAAAATTATTTGGAACTCAATTACCATATGGAACGTTGATTGTAAATGTCATTGGAGGAATTTTAATCGGTCTTATAATGGAGTTGAGTTTGACAACTGATCTAATTTCTCCAAACTTAAGATTATTTTTAACGACGGGAATTATGGGTGGACTTACTACATTTTCTACTTTTAGTTATGAGACAATAAACCTTTTTAATGAAGGTAACTATATGTTAGGAACTTTAAATACATGTTTAAATTTATTTCTGAGTCTTTTGGGAGTTGTATTAGGTAAGTTTATTTCAAATACAATATTATAAAAAAACTGTTGACTCATATAATTAATAATGATATAGTATTACTTGTCCTCGAAAAGAGACGAAAAAAGTCGAAAAACATGTTGACAAAGTAATTTGTTGATGATATACTAATATTTGTCCCTAAGAAGAGGACAAAAGATAATTGAACTTTGAAAATTAAACAGTAGGATAATTAAACACCATTTATTTAAAAGTAATGCCAAGTTTATCATGAGAGTTTGATCCTGGCTCAGGATGAACGCTGGCGGCGTGCCT
>NZ_JBYVNY010000015.1:0-63547 GCF_058146105.1 Sporacetigenium sp. TC11
CGACTTGCATGTGTTAGGCACGCCGCCAGCGTTCATCCTGAGCCAGGATCAAACTCTCATGATAAACTTGGCATTACTTTTAAATAAATGGTGTTTAATTGACCTACTGTTTAATTTTCAAAGTTCATTTATTTGTCCACGTCTTTCGGACAAATAATAATATATCATGTTATCTTTTAATCGTCAATACATTTATTTAATTTTTTTAAAAAATAAAGAGCATGTGTATGCCACAAGCTCTTTATTACTGCCCATTTTGTTGAACTGATCCTAAGTACTTTTGCATTCCTGCATATATAGACCACGCTATTTTTTCTTGATAATTAGAATCCTTTAATAACTGTGTTTCTTTTTCATTTGATAAAAATCCACACTCTATTAATATAGATGGTATCTTATTTTCTTTCAATAAGTATATATCGCTTCTAGGTTTAACTTCTCTCATATTTGATTGATCTGCCACTCTTTTTAATTCCTTTTGAATGAATGTAGCTAATAATTTACTTTTTTCATCTTTAGCTGGATAAAAAGTCTGCGCCCCATAATACTTTGATTGTTCAAATGCATTTAGATGTATAGATACAAATAAATCAGCATTAGATTCATCTATTAGTTTTTTCCTATTTTTTAGATTTTCATTATATCTTTGTCTAATAGTTTTTCCTGGAGATTCTTCATATAAACTTACATCATCTTCTCTAGTTAGTATTACTAATGCACCACTTGATTCTAATAATTCTCTTAATTTTAATGCTATCTTGAGATTAATATCTTTCTCTAAGGTGTTTTTGTCATTACTTAAAGCCCCTGGATCAATTCCCCCATGTCCAGCATCCAATACTATAACTTTGTTTGTTACAGGCATAAAGGCTGCCGGCTCAGCCATGTTATTTTTTACTTCTATAATAGCAAATGTCATTAATGTAATTGCTATACTTAAAGTAATTATGTATTTTATATATCTCATAATATCACCCTGTATATTTATATGAAAAAAGGCCTTGGAGTATTCCAAGGCCTTTTGAACAAAGCGATAAATATAATTATCTTTTTGAGAATTGTGGAGCTCTTCTTGCAGCTTTTAATCCGTATTTCTTTCTTTCTTTCATTCTTGCATCTCTTGTTAAGAATCCAGCCTTCTTTAAAGGTCCTCTTAATTCTGCGTCTACTTTAAGTAAAGCTCTAGCTATACCATGTCTTATAGCTCCTGCTTGTCCTGTGAATCCGCCACCTTCTACTTTTACTATTACATCATATTTATTTTCGTTTTCAGTTAATACTAATGGTTGTTTAACATCTCTTATTAATGTGTCATAGTTAAAGAAGTTATCTATAGTTCTTCCATTTATAGTTATATTTCCTTCTCCAGCTACTAATCTTACTCTAGCTATAGAGTGTTTTCTTCTTCCTGTTCCATAATATTGCACATTAGCCATGACTAACTCCTCCTTTCACCCGTAATTCTATTATTTAAAGTTTAAAACTTCTGGATTTTGAGCTTCATGTGAATGATTCATTCCAGAGAATACTCTTAATCTAGTCATCATTCTTTTTCTTAATTTGTTCTTTGGTAGCATACCGCTAACAGCATGACTTACAACTTCTTCTGGCTTTTCTGCCATCATTCTTCTGTAAGTTATTTCTTTTAATCCACCTATATAACCAGTGTAGTATCTGTATAATTTTTGATCTAATTTCTTTCCAGTTAATACAACTTTATCAGCGTTTACTACAACAACGAAATCTCCACCATCAACGTGAGGAGTAAATGTTGGTTTATGCTTACCTCTTAATATAGTTGCTATTTCAGTAGATAAACGTCCTAATGTTTTTCCTTCAGCATCTATTAAGTACCATTTTCTTTGTACTTCACTTGTTTTAGCTACATAACTTTTCATTGGTGTCCCTCCTTATCCTATTTCCATTCAATATTTTACCGTTTATGTCAAGTCCGGGGCAAGTGGACTTATTAACACATTCTAGTATATTTTAATACATTGTGCCAGGTGTGTCAAGCTAATAATATACTTTTTTGAGAAATAATCCGTTAGCATGTGCTGTATGCCCAGCTCTACTTCTTTCCTTTGATTCTATTATATCTTTTAAGCTTTCAGTTATTCTTCCTCTACCTATGTCTATCAGTGTTCCCGCTATTATTCTAACCATATTATATAAAAATCCCTTTCCCTCTACCTCAAGTACTATGAAATCACCTTCTTTTTTTAGCTCTATATCATATATAGTTCTAATTGTTGTCTTTGCAGAGGATCCAGTACTCCTAAATCCTATAAAATCATGTTCCCCTATTAAATATTTTGATTCTTCTTTCATCTTCTCAAAGTTCAAATCATATTTTACATGATAAGAGTATTTTCTATATATAGGATTTTTATACTTATTGTTATAAATAACGTATCTATACCTTTTTCCTTTAGCACAATATCTAGAGTGAAAATTTTCATCTACTTCCTTAGCATCTATTATTGATATATCCTCTGGTAGCGATGAGTTAATAGCTGCTGGTATTTTATCTACTATTATTTTAGACTCAGTTTTAAAGTTTGCTACTTGACCTATAGCATGTACTCCTCTATCAGTTCTACCTGACGATATAAGTTCTATATTTTCTTTTGTTATTTTATATATTGAATCTTCTATTATATTTTGTATCCCAGGGCTATCATTTTGCTTTTGCCATCCATAATATTTTGACCCATCGTATTGTATCGTAATCATTATATTTCTCATAATAAACTCCTCATTTAACTAAAAATCCTAAAAATCCCTATACTATTATTCCGTATTTTAGAATAACAATAAGGGATTTTTTAATAAATACCTTTTATAAATAAGATTTAATTATTAAATATATCTAGTCGAAATTATTATAATCAAGTACATAACCATAATAACATAAGCTATATAGTCCCTTTTAGTCATTACTATTTGTTTCATTTTCGTTCTGTTGTATCCACCTCTATAACATCTAGCTTCCATTGCCATAGCTAATTCATCCGCTCTTCTAAATGCGCTAATAAATAATGGAACTAATAACGGAACTAAGTTTTTAGCTCTATTTATTATATTTTTACTTTCAAAATCTGCACCTCTTGACATTTGCGCCTTCATTATCTTGTCAGTTTCATCTAATAATGTTGGTATAAATCTTAAAGCTATCGTCATCATCATGGCTAATTCGTGAGCTGGAACACCTATTTTTTTAAGTGGATTTAATGTTTTTTCAATTCCATCAGTAAGTTCTATTGGAGATGTAGTTAATGTTAAAAGCGATGTACCTATTATTAAAAATACAAGTCTCATAGACATGAATACAGCCTGGTCTAAACCTTGCCTAGTAACCTTAATAGGTCCTAGAGCCCATAGTATATCTCCTGGTATAAAGAATATATTTATTACAAACGTAAATACAATTATCCACTTTATAGGCTTAAGACCTTTGTACATATATTTAAAAGGGATTTTTGAAGGATATATAATTAAAGCTAAAGCAGCGGTGACTATTATATATGGCCAATATTTATTTATAATAAATAAAGAAGCCATAAATAAAAATGTTCCTATAAGCTTTACTCTAGCATCCAGTTTGTGTATTACTGAATCTGTTGGATAATATTGTCCTATTGTTATGTCTTTTAACATTACTTCCTACTCCTTATCCCTTTTAGTATTTCTTCTTTGGCTTCTTGTATAGTTAATACATCTTCTCTTATATCAAATCCCTTTTCTCTTAACTTAACAGCTAATTCTAATACTTGTGGAATATCTAACCCTATCTCTTTTAGTCTATTCCCATGTTCTTTAAATACTTCTCTTGGAGTCCCCATAAATTCTATTTGTCCATTATTCATAACTATTATTTTGCCCGCCAATTTAGCCATATCATCCATACTGTGTGATGATAGTATTATAGTTATTTTATTTTTATAATGTAATTTTTTTATTAATTCAAATATCTCATCCCTACCCTTTGGATCAAGTCCTGCTGTCGGCTCATCTAATATTAAAACTTCTGGTTTCATAGCTATAACTCCAGCTATTGCTACCCTACGCTTTTGGCCTCCAGATAATTCAAAAGGAGACTTGTCTTTAAACATATTGTAGTCTAATCCTACTGACTCCATAGAATCTTTTATTCTTCGTTCTATTTCTATTTCATCCAATCCTAAATTAGAAGGCCCAAAGGCTATATCTTTATATACTGTTTCTTCAAAAAGCTGATATTCTGGGTATTGAAAAACTACCCCTACTCTTTTTCTTATATCAGTTAAATTAATATTTGAACTAGTTATATCAAACTCATTTATACTTATTTGCCCTGAATTAGGCTTTAATATCCCATTTAAATGTTGGATTAATGTGGATTTACCAGATCCAGTGTGCCCGATAAGGCCTATAAATTCTCCAGACCCTATTTCAAAACTTATATTGTCCAAAGCTCTACTTTCAAAAGGTGTTCCCTTATTATATATGTGAGTTAATTCTACTACTTTAATTGACATAATTTCATCACCATCTCATCTACTGTTAATATACTATCATCTATATCTATACCTTCATTTTTAAGTTCTTTAGCTAACTCAGTCATATAAGGAACATCTAATCCAATACTTTTAAGTTTTTCAACTTGGCAAAATACTTCTCTTGGAGTTCCTTCCATTACTTTTTTGCCACTTTCCATAACTACAACTCTATCAGCATCTACTGCCTCTTCCATAAAGTGAGTTATATGAAGTATAGTTATATTTTCTTCTTTATTTAATTTTTTTATAGTTTTTATTACTTCTTTTCTTCCAGATGGATCTAACATTGCTGTAGCCTCATCAAATATTATACACTTAGGCTTCATAGCTATTATACCAGCTATTGCTACTCTTTGTTTTTGGCCCCCTGATAGTAAGTGAGGTTGTTTTTTTCTAAAGTCATACATTCCAACAGAAATTAAAGATTCTTCTACTCTCTTTTTTATTTCTTCTGGTTCTATACCTAAATTTTCTGGCCCAAATGCAACATCTTCCTCTACAACAGTGGCCACTATTTGATTATCTGGATTTTGAAAAACCATCCCAGCATTTTGTCTTATATCCCATAGCTTGTCATCTTCTTTTGTATTCATGTTAGAGATATAAATATCTCCTTGTGTAGGCTTTAGTATTGCATTCAGATTTTTAGACAGTGTAGATTTACCTGAACCATTATGCCCTATTATTGCCACAAATTCTCCCTCTTTTATATTTAAGCTCAAATTATCTATCGCCTTAAAAGAAGTTTCTTCACTCATGTATACAAAAGAAACGTTATCAACTTTTATTATGTCAATCATACTTATTGCTCCTTCATATAAGTATTTAATATAACTTAACCTAAATTATATTATATAGAACTATACATCAATTTTAAAGGTTTTAAATTAGATAATGAAATTTTAATTTTTATACCTTCTAAAATTTACTTAATCAAATAAGCTTTAGAAAATATAAAAAAATAGGATTAAGCTTATGCGCCTAATCCTTTTTGTCTTATACTAATTCTATTAGAGCCATTTCAGCTGCGTCGCCTCTTCTTGGTCCTATTTTAATTATTCTAGTATATCCGCCGTTTCTTTCTTGATACTTTGGAGCTATGTCAGTAAATAAATTATTTACTACAGTTTCATCTAGAACATAAGACATAACTTGACGTCTAGCGTGAAGATCTCCTCTTTTACCAAGAGTTATCATCTTTTCAGCCATCCTACGAGTTTCCTTAGCTCTTGTTACTGTAGTTTCTATTCTTCCAGCTCTAAGTAAATCTGTAACTAAGTTTCTAAGCATTAAATTTCTATGAGCAGTTACACGTCCTAACTTACGGTAATTAGCCATGTCTATCCCTCCTTTACTTGCTACTCTTCGCTTGGTTGAAGTCCCAATCCTAGTTCTTCAAGTTTTTGAATTACTTCTTCTAGAGACTTCTTACCTAAATTTCTAACCTTCATCATATCTTCTTCAGACTTGTTAGCTAACTCTTCAACTGTATTTATTCCCGCTCTCTTTAAACAGTTGTAAGATCTAACTGATAAGTCTAATTCTTCGATAGTCATTTCTAAAACTTTTTCTTTTTGGTCTTCTTCTTTTTCGACCATTATTTCGACACTACTTACATGCTCAGTTAAGTTGATAAATAAATTTAAATGTTCAACTAATATTTTAGCTGCAAGTGATATACCTTCTTGAGGATTTATACTTCCATTTGTCCAAACCTCAAGTATTAGCTTATCATAGTCTGTTCTTTGTCCTACTCTTGTGTTTTCAACACTATAGCTTACCTTTTCAACAGGTGTATATATAGAATCTACAGGGATAACACCTATAGGCATGTCATCATTTTTATTATCTTCAGCAGAAACATATCCTCTTCCTTTATCAAGATATATTTCCATGTTCAGTTTAGAGTCTTCATCTAAAGTAGCTATGTGTAAATCTTTGCTTAATATTTCAACATCCGAAGGACATATTATATCTGCTCCTGTAACTACACAAGGTCCTTTAGCTTCTATTTTTACAGTTCTACTTCCTTCACCGTCTATGTCGGCAGAAAGCTCCTTTAAAGATAGTATCATCTCTGTAACATCTTCTTTTACTCCTGGAATTGTTGAAAATTCATGTAGAACACCTTCTACTCTAATAGATTTTACAGCAACTCCAGGAAGTGAAGATAATAATATTCTTCTTAATGCATTTCCTACTGTTATTCCATAGCCTCTTTCTAGAGGCTCAATAACGAATTTACCATATCTATGATCTTCGCTTATTTCTATAATATCTACTTTTGGTTTTTCTATTTCTATCATGGACAAAACCCTCCTTAAAAATTATTAATCCACTGAGGGCAAGCAAAACGCTACAAGAATAATAAAATATATATAATATTTATTACTTAGAGTAAAGCTCTACTATTAAGTGCTCAGCTATTTCTAAGTCTATATCTTCTCTTGTTGGATTGCCAACTACTTTAGCTGTCATGTTTTCTAAATTGTTCTCTAACCATTTAGGAGCAACTCTTGAACCGCCTTCTACTAAAGCTTTAAATTTGTCTGAAGATCTTGAACCTTCTTTAACAGCTATAACATCACCTGTATTTACAGTTAATGATGGTATATCTATTTTGTTTCCATTTAAAGTGAAGTGACCATGTCTTACTAATTGTCTACCTTCTTTTCTTGAAGAAGCTAATCCCATTCTATAAACAACATTGTCTAATCTTCTCTCTAATAAAGTTAATAGATTTTCCCCTGTTATACCAGGCATGTTTTCAGCACGTTCGTATAAGTTTGCGAATTGAGTTTCTAAAACTCCATATATTCTCTTAACTTTTTGTTTTTCTCTTAATTGTAGTCCATAGTTAGAAACTTTTTTTCTGCCTTGTCCATGTTGTCCAGGAGCATAATTTCTTCTAGCTATACCACATTTATCTGTATAACATCTATCACCTTTAAGGAATAATTTCATTCCTTCTCTACGGCATTGTCTACATGACGGGCCTATATATCTTGCCATTATTTTGCACCTCCTGTATTGTTATATTTCAATTACACTCTTCTTCTTTTTGGTGGTCTGCAACCATTATGTGGTATTGGAGTAACATCTTTTATCATAGTAACTTCCAATCCAGCAGCTTGAAGTGCTCTTATAGCAGCCTCTCTTCCAGAGCCTGGTCCTTTAACGAATACTTCTACAGTTTTTAGTCCGTGTTCCATAGCAGCTTTAGCAGCTGTTTCCCCAGCTAGTTGAGCAGCAAATGGAGTAGATTTTCTTGAACCTTTAAATCCCATTTGTCCAGAACTTGCCCAAGATATTGTGTTTCCATGAACATCTGTTAAAGTAACTAATGTATTGTTAAAAGTTGATTGTATATGAGCGTGTCCACGTTCTATATTTTTACGTTCTTTTCTTCTAACACGCGTAACCTTCTTTTTTGGTTTTGCCATTATTCTTCCCTCCTTATCTAGCTATTATTATTTTTTCTTTTTACGAGATACTGTTTTTCTAGGACCTTTTCTAGTTCTAGCATTAGTCTTAGTTCTTTGACCTCTTAAAGGAAGACCTTTAGCATGTCTTAATCCTCTGTAACATTTTATATCTCTTAATCTCTTTATGTTTAAAGCGATTTCTCTTCTTAAATCACCTTCAACTATATGATCAGTATCTATTACTTTTCTTAATTCATTAACTTCTTCTTCACTTAAATCCTTTATTCTAACGTTAGGATTTATGTTAGCTTTAGCTAATATTTCGTTAGCAGTTGGTCTACCTATACCATATATATAAGTTAAGGCGATTTCTGCTCTCTTCTCTCTAGGTAAATCTACCCCAGCTATTCTTGCCATTAATTACACCTCCTACAACTTAGCTTTACTTATTGCTTATATTAAAATTAATACATAAAAATAAAATCCGAAGCCCAGTTTATCTCAAGATCATAAAGCTCTTGTTAATTATCACAATTAATTATTATACTACAAATTACAACAAATTACTAGCAATAATTTATTAACCTTGCTTTTGCTTATGCTTTGGATTTTCGCATATAACCATTACTTTGCCTTTTCTTTTTATTATCTTGCATTTTTCACATATTGGTTTTACTGATGGTCTTACTTTCATTGTTAATCCCTCCTTAGACTAATCTTACATAGTCTACTTCTTACGCCAAGTAATTCTTCCTCTAGTAAGATCGTATGGTGAAAGTTCAACATTAACTTTATCACCTTCAAGAATTCTTATAAAGTTCATTCTTAATTTACCAGATATATGACATAGCACTTCATGTCCATTTTCTAACTTTACTTTAAACATAGCATTAGGTAAAGCTTCAGAAACAGTACCTTCTAGTTCTATAACATCTTTTTTGGCCATTAACTAACCAAACCTCCATTCAATTAACTTAAGCCATAAGGTTTAGCTTCTTAAGTTCAGCTCTTAAAAAAGCGTCGTTTACAGATTCGTTAGCCTCTATCTTGTTTTTAACAGCTTTGCTTATAGCATTGCTTTTTTTCAAGTGCTTCACTTTCTTTAATTTAGGTTTATCAAGTTTTCTTATATCTCCATCGGCAACGAGAACATACTCTTCATCTACTATTTTAATAATAAAAAATAGATTACCTTGATCCCTACCTAATTTAGATTTTACTACTTGACCTATACTCAAGTTTTCTGACAGCACTATTTTCACCTTCTTCATCCAGATTAAAGCCTCGTTAATATCAGGGGCTCATCTGTAGTAATGGCTATAGTATGCTCATAGTGAGCTGATTTTTTTCCATCTATAGTCACAGCTGTCCATCCATCGCCTAAAACTTTAACACGATATGATCCTGCATTAACCATAGGCTCTATTGCAAGTACCATACCTTCTTGAAGTCTAGGTCCTTTTCCCGGTGGTCCATAATTTGGAATTTGCGGATCTTCATGCATATCTGATCCGATTCCGTGTCCTACAAAGTCTCTAACAATTGAGAAATTGTATTTTTCTATGTGTGTTTGAATTGCATGAGAAATATCTGAGAGTCTATATCCTAATTTAGCAAATTTTATACCCTCATAAAAACTTTGTTTTGTTACTTCTATTAGTTTTTTATCTTCATCAGATATTATGCCTACTCCGTGAGTTTTCGCAGAATCGCCATGATATCCTTTGTAGCATGCGCCTATATCTATACTAATTATATCCCCTTCTTTTAGAACTCTATTACCTGGTATTCCGTGAACTATCTCTTCGTTTATAGAAGCACATATAGATCCAGTATATCCATGATATCCTTTAAAAGAAGGTTCTGATTTGTATTTTCTTATATTATTTTCAGCTATAATATCTAACTCTTTCGTAGTTAGTCCCGGTTTTATAGCTTCTTTTAGAATTTCATGAGTTTCAGCTACTATTTTACCAGCTTCTCTCATTAGCTCTATTTCTTTATTAGATTTCAAAATTATCATTAATTTTCACTTCCTAGAGCGGCAATTATATCTTCGAAAACTTTGTCTATAGATTGCTCACCCTCTATTGTAGATATTATCCCTTTTTCAGCATAATAATCTATTAGAGGTTTCGTTTCATCTAGGTATACTTGTATTCTTTTTGATACAGTTTCTTCGTTATCATCTGCTCTTTGATATAGTTCTCCTCCACAAACATCGCATATACCTGCTACTCTTGGTGGGTTGAATTCAACATGATATGTTGCTGAGCATTGCTTACATATCCTTCTTCCTACAGCTCTAGATACTAATATATTCTTATCTACTTCTATATTTATAACTTTGTTTAAAGAAGCATTTATCTCATCTAAGAATTTATCTAAAGATTCAGCTTGAAATGTATTTCTTGGAAATCCATCTAGCAAGAATCCATTTTTACAATCATCTTGTAATAATCTATCCTTAACTAATCCTACAGTTAATTCATCGGGAACAAGTAATCCTTGATCCATATATGACTTAGCCTTATTTCCAAGTTCCGTTCCCTCTTTTATGTTTTTTCTGAATATATCACCAGTTGATATATGAGGTATATTATATTTTTCAACTATTCCTGCAGCCTGTGTCCCTTTTCCTGCACCAGGAGGCCCAAGTAATATTATTCTCATATTCTCATCTCCGAATACTTGTTTTTACAAGTTTTTAAAATTTATTTTAAAAAACCTTGATAGTTTCTCATAACTAAATTCGACTCTAGCTGTTTCATAAGCTCTAAAGCAACTCCAACTACAATTAGTAAAGATGTTCCACCAATACCTAATTGGATATTAGTAAACTTCAATGCTATAGATGGTAGTACTGCTATAATAGCTAAAAATAATGCGCCTGCTAAAGTAAGTCTTGAAGATATCTTACTTAAGTAGTCTTCAGTAGGTTGCCCAGGTCTTATACCTGGAATGAATCCACCACTATTTTTCATGTTATTAGCTATGTCATGTGTATTAAATGACACTGTTGTATAGAAATACGAGAAGAATATTATAAGCATAACTTCAAACAACATATATATCCAAAATCCAGGATTTCCTGTGGGAGACATATACTTGTTTATAAATGCCTGAGAATTACCGCCCATAAAATAAGCTATTGTTTGTGGAAATGCTAGTAATGAGCTAGCAAATATGACAGGTATAACACCTGATTGATTTATCTTCATCGGTATGTGTGTACTTTGTCCACCATACATTTTTCTTCCCACAACTCTTTTAGCATATTGAACCGGTACTTTTCTTACAGCTATTTGTATATAAGTAACAGCAGCTATAACGATTAACCCTATTAGTAAAATTCCAATTAGAACCCATATAGATGTTTGACCAGCTTTAACTGAGTTATATATCTGCATTGAAGTAGCAGGCGTACCAGCTATTATACCTATGAATATTATTATTGAACTTCCGTTCCCCATACCTTTTTCTGTAATTCTATCTCCTATCCACATTAATAGGGCTGTACCAGCAATTAATGTCATTATAACAGTAACTATAAAAAATGGATTATCCGTTTTTAAAGCTCCTCTTATAAGACCTAGAGTTATTCCAGTTCCTTGAATTAAAGCTAAGACCATAGCAGTATATTTTGTATACTTATTTATCTTTTTCTTTCCTTCTTCTCCAGATTTACTTAGATCTTCAAGGCTCGGAAAGCCAATAGTCAACAACTGTATTATTATAGATGCTGTTATATAAGGAGTAATTCCTAAAGCAAATAATGTGAAATTGC
Source organism: Sporacetigenium sp. TC11 (assembly GCF_058146105.1). Classification (NCBI taxonomy): domain Bacteria; kingdom Bacillati; phylum Bacillota; class Clostridia; order Peptostreptococcales; family Tepidibacteraceae; genus Sporacetigenium; species Sporacetigenium sp. TC11. Next base: position 11,754 of record NZ_JBYVNY010000015.1, read on the forward strand.
TAAATGCTCCGCCTGTAAATAAATTATATAAGGAAAGAAGACCAGCTTGGTCAACTATTTCCTTTATATAATCTATATTAACTCCAGGAACAGGGATTATACACCCTATCCTGAATACTACAATCATCATCAAAGTATATAATATTTTTCTTCTTACATCTTTAATCTTCCAAGCATTTTTGAAGTTAGACAGCAATTAGATCACCTCAGACTTTCCTCCAGCCGATTCAATTTTTTCCTTAGCTGAAGCAGTAAACTTTTGAGCCTTAACTATTAAGTTTTTCTCTAAGTTTCCTTCTCCTAAGATCTTTATGCCGTCCTTCTCTATTTTGCTTATAACTTTCATATCTTTTAATAACTCAGGAGTTATTTCAGTTCCATTTTCAAATCTATTTAAAGTTTCTACATTAACTAATGTATACTGTTTCTTGAATATGTTTGTGAAACCTCTTTTAGGAAGTCTTCTAGCAAGTGGCATCTGTCCACCTTCGAATCCTACTCTTACTCCTCCGCCAGAACGAGCCCCTTGACCTTTATGACCACGTCCAGAAGTTTTACCTAGACCAGAACCAGTACCTCTACCTAATCTTCTTTTTTCTTTTACAGCACCTTCAGCAGGTCTTAACTCATGTAACTTCATGACTACACCTCCTTGTCTTCTTTTTTAATGATTATTCAGTTATCTCTTGTACTTCTACTAAGTGATTAACTTTGCTTATCATGCCTCTCATTTGGGCATTATCTTCTTTTACAACAACAGAACCGATTTTCTTTAATCCTAAAGCTTCTACGTTCTTTCTTTGTTTAGGAGTAGTTCCTATTGTACCTTTAACTAACTTTATTTGTATTTTAGCCATCTACACTACCTCCTTAACCTAGAAGGTCTTCTACTTTTTTTCCTCTAAGTTTAGCTATGCTTTCAGCTGTTCTTAGAGATTTTAAACCTTCTATTGTAGCATTTACCATATTTCTTGGGTTACTTGAACCTAAAGATTTAGCTCTAACATCTTTTAATCCTGCTAATTCTAGTACCGCACGAACAGGACCACCAGCTAGAACTCCTGTACCTTCTTGAGCTGGCATTATTAATATTTGACCAGCACCAAAGTGACCTTGAATTCTATGTGGTATAGTAGTTCCAACCATAGGAACTTCTATTAAGTTCTTCTTAGCATCTTCTACAGCTTTCTTTATAGCATCTGGTACTTCCATAGCTTTACCAGCGCCGATGCCAACATGTCCGTTTTCATCTCCAACAACTACTAAAGCTGCGAATCTAAAGTTTCTACCACCTTTAACAACTTTAGTAACACGTCTTATTTCAACAACTTTTTCTTTTATGTCAAGTTGTCTTGCATCTATCATCTTGCGACGTAGCATTGATTTCCCTCCTTCTTATTAGAACTTAAGACCAGCTTCTCTAGCTCCATCAGCTAACTCTTTAACTCTACCGTGATATAAGTATCCACCTCTGTCGAATACTACTTCAGTTATGCCTTTTTCTTGAGCTTTTTTAGCTATCATTTGTCCAACTAATCTTGCAGCTTGCTTGTTTCCTGTATGATTAGCATTGTCTTTAACTTCAGCATCTAAAGATGATGCAGCTACTAGAGTTGTTCTCGCATTATCGTCTATTATTTGAACGTATATATTATTAGCACTTCTGAAAACACATAATCTTGGTCTTTCAGCTATTCCGTTAACTTTTTTACGAACCCTCTTATGTCTTTGAAGTCTGTTTTCATTTTTGCTTAGTTTTTTTGACACGGTGCTCACTCCTTTCTAAGGTTTATTACTTATTACTTCTTACCAGTTTTACCTTCTTTACGTCTTACAACTTCACCAGCATATCTTATACCTTTACCTTTGTAAGGTTCTGGCTCTCTCCAAGATCTTATCTTAGCAGAGTAGTTTCCTACTATTTGCTTATCTATACCTTTAACTATTATTTCAGTTTGGTTTGGAACTTCAACAGTTATTCCTTCTGGATCTTCCATCTCAACTGGATGAGAGAATCCTAAGCTAAGAACTAATTTACTTCCTTGCTTTTGAGCTCTGTATCCAACACCAACTAATTCTAACTTCTTTTCGTATCCGTTAGTAACACCTTCAACCATATTAGCTATTAAAGTTCTAGTTAATCCGTGTAAAGACTTGTGCTTTTTGTTGTTTGTTGGTCTTTCAACTGTTAATATATTTTCTTCATTCTTTATAGTTAAGTCTGAAGTTAATTTTTGTGTTAATGAACCTTTAGGTCCTTTTACTGTAACTGTATTATTAGCGTCTATAGTAACCTCAACACCTGCTGGTATTGATATTGGTTTAACACCTATTCTTGACATGTCTGCACCTCCTTACATTGTTCGTATTATTACCAAACGTAGCAGATTACTTCTCCACCAACGTTGTCTCTTCTTGCTTGCTTATCAGTTAATATACCTTTTGAAGTAGATATTACAGCTACTCCTAAACCACCTAATACTCTTGGTAATTCATCTTTAGCAGCGTAAACCTTCATACCAGGCTTAGATATTTTCTTAAGACCTGTTATTACTCTTTCGTTATTAACTCCGTACTTTAATTGTACTCTTATTATTCCTTGCTTTCCATCTTCTATAACATCATACCCTCTGATAAAACCTTCTTCTAATAATATTCTAGATATCTCTTTTTTCATATTAGAAGCAGGAACATCAACAGTTTCATGCTTAACTACATTAGCATTCCTTATACGAGTTAGCATATCTGCTATTGGATCTGTCATTGTCATGTTCGTACCCTCCTTCCACGATTAACAAGCTACTACCAGCTTGCTTTCTTAACGCCAGGTATTTGACCTTTATAGGCTAATTCTCTAAAACATATACGGCATATTCCAAATTTTTTCAAAACAGAATGTGGTCTTCCGCATATAGTACATCTAGTGTATTCTCTAGTTTTGTACTTTTGATTTCTTTGTTGTTTTATTATCATCGCTTTTTTAGCCACTGGAATCCCTCCTTTGCTTACTTAGAAAATGGCATTCCTAATAATTTTAGTAATTCACGAGCTTCTTCGTCTGTCTTAGCAGTTGTAACGAAGATTATATCCATTCCACGAACTTTATCTACCTTATCATACTCTATTTCAGGATATATTAATTGTTCCTTTATACCTAAAGCGTAGTTACCTCTTCCGTCAAATGCGTTAGGATTTACTCCTCTGAAGTCTCTAACTCTTGGTAAAGATATGTTAACTAATTTATCCATGAAGTAAAACATTTTGTCGGCTCTAAGAGTAACTTTTGTACCTATCGGCATTTGTTCTCTTAATTTGAAGTTGGCTATTGATTTTCTAGCTTTTGTAATAACTGGCTTTTGACCAGATATAGCTGTTAATTCCTCAACAGCAGCTTCTAATCCTTTTGGATTTTCTCTAGCGTCACCGATACCCATGTTTATAACTATTTTTTCTAACTTAGGTATTTCCATTACATTTTTGTATGCAAATTTCTCCATTAGAGCTGGAGCAACTTCTTTCATGTACTTTTCTTGTAATCTAGAAGCCACTTTTGTTACCTCCTTTCAAGCTAAATTATATTTCTTTTCCGCTCTTTGCTGATACTCTTACTTTTTTGCCTTCAGTTACATCAAATCTAACTCTTACGCCTTTTCCGATTTCTGAATCAAATGGCATAACGTTTGATATGTGTATTGGCGCTTCTCTATTTATTATTCCACCTTGTGGATTCATAGCGCTTGGCTTTTGATGTTTAGTGATCATGTTAACGCCTTCAACTAATACTCTATTAGCTTTTGGGAATACTTTTAACACGTTACCTTTTTTTCCTTTATCTTTTCCTGTTATTACTACAACAGTATCGCCTTTTTTAACACGCATCATGTCCCTATTGCACCTCCTTAATTATAGTACTTCTGGAGCAAGAGAAACTATTTTCATGAAGTCTTTTTCTCTTAACTCTCTAGCAACAGGCCCGAATATACGAGTTCCTACTGGAGTTTTATCGTCCTTTATTATAACTGCAGCATTTTCATCAAACGATATATAACTTCCGTCATTACGTCTTACACCTTGCTTAGTTCTTACTACAACAGCTTTAACAACTTTACCTCTTTTAACAACTCCACCAGGTGTTGCAACTTTAACAGAAGCAACTATTATGTCACCTATGTTCGCGTATCTTCTCTTACTTCCGCCTAGAACACGTATACATAAAAGTTCTTTGGCTCCTGAATTATCAGCAACTTTTAAACGTGTTTCTTGTTGTACCATCGTAATCCCTCCTTCTTCGAAAACTACTTAGCCTTTTCAACTATTTCAACTAATCTCCATCTCTTGTCTTTTGACAATGGTCTAGTTTCCATTATTTTAACTCTGTCTCCGATTTTACATACATTTTGTTCATCATGAGCCTTGAACTTTTGAGTTCTCTTAACTGGCTTTCCGTATAATGGATGACGAACGAAATCTTCAACAGTAACTACTATTGTTTTTTCCATTTTATCGCTTACAACACGGCCCACTTTTGCTTTTCTTCTTGCTCTTTCCATGTTTAAAAGCCTCCTTTCGCGATTAAGCTCTAGTTTCGTTTAACTTTCTTTCAGCAAGGACAGTTTTTACTCTAGCTATATCTTTTCTAACGAATTTTATTCTTGCTGTGTTTTCTAATTGTCCTGTAGCTAATTGGAATCTTAAGCTAAATAATTCACTTTTAAAATCATTTAATTCTTTCATAAGTTCTTCATTAGACATATCTCTTAATTCTTTAGCTTTCATCCGATTCACCACCCTTTACTTCAAAATCTTGACGTGTAACAAACTTACACTTAACAGGGAGCTTGTGCATAGCAAGTCTCATAGCTTCTCTAGCTTTTTCTTCTGGAACACCTGCTAATTCAAACATAACTCTTCCTGGTTTAACAACTGCTACCCAATATTCTGGGGAACCTTTACCAGCACCCATACGAGTTTCTGCCGGTTTTTTTGTTACAGGTTTATGAGGGAATATTTTTATCCAAACTTGGCCCCCTCTTTTTATATATCTTGTCATCGCTATTCTGGCTGCTTCTATTTGGTTAGAAGTTATCCAAGCTGGCTCTAAAGCAACTAATCCGAATTCGCCGTAAGTAACTTTGTTACCTTTGTGAGCTTGGCCTGCCATACTTCCTCTATGAACTCTACGACGCTTTACTCTTTTAGGCATTAACATGAGTATTTTCCTCCTTCCTTATTAGCAATTACCCTTGTTTGTTTTCTGTTCTTTGTGGTCTTGCCCCACCTTGTTGTGGTCTTGCGCCACCTTGTTGTGGTCTTTGACCTTGTGGTCTTGCCCCACCTTGTTGTGGTCTATTATATCCAGGGTTACCGCCTCTATTGTCTCTTCTATCGTTGTTTCTTCTATCGTTTGATCTATTATCTCTTCTATCGTTTCTTTTGTTATCTCTTCTATTGTCTCTTGGAGCTTCTTCTCTTGGTGCACCATTTCTAGTTGGAAGAACTTCTCCTTTATAGATCCATACTTTTATACCTGTTTTTCCGTATGTTGTATTTGCTTCAGCAAATCCATAATCTATATCTGCTCTTAATGTGTGTAAAGGTACGTTTCCTTCGCTGTATCCTTCAGTTCTAGCCATTTCAGCTCCACCAAGTCTACCAGACGCAGATACTTTTATACCTTTAGCTCCTGATTTTACAGCTCTTTGTATAGCTTGTTTCATAGCTCTTCTGAAGGCAACCCTTCTTTCTATTGCTAAAGCTATATTTTCAGCTACTAATTGAGCATCTCTTTCAGGACTTCTAACTTCAACTATGTTAACCATTACAGTTTTTTTAGTCATTTTTTCTAACTCAGCTTTTAAGGCATCTATACCAGCACCAGCTTTACCTATAACGATACCTGGCTTAGCAACGTGTAAGTCTAATTTTATTTTATTAGCTGATCTTTCTATTTCTATTTTAGCAACACCAGCTATATATAATTTGCTTTTTAAGAATTTACGTATGTTGTGATCTTCTAATATTAAAGTTCCGAAATCTTTTTTATTAGCAAACCATCTTGAGTCCCAATCTTTTATAATACCGACTCTCAATCCGTGTGGATTAACCTTTTGTCCCATTACTTAACCTCCTATCTATTATTTATTTTTCCTTTAAAACTACTCCGATATGAGAATTTCTCTTTCTTATAGTAGTTGCACGACCCATAGCTCTTGGCATGAATCTTTTCATTGTTGGTGCTTGATTAGCATATATTTCAGCTACAAATAACTTGTCAGCATCCATTTCATGGTTGTTTTCAGCGTTAGCCATAGCTGACTTTATAACTTTAGCAACTATTGGAGCTGCTCCTCTTGGAGTATACTTTAATATTGCTAATGCTTCCTTAACACTTTTTCCTCTTACAAGTTCACAAATTTGACCTGCTTTTCTTGGCGATACACGTAAATATTTAGCAGTAGCTCTTGCTTCCATCATTATTGCCTCCTTCCTTACTTAGGGATTTACTATCTTCTCTTAGAAGATTTTTCATCATCCTTATGTCCTTTGAAAGTTCTCGTTGGAACAAATTCTCCTAACTTATGTCCAACCATATCTTCTGTTACATAAACCGGTACATGTTTTCTTCCATCGTGAACAGCTAATGTATGTCCAACTAGTTGTGGATATATAGTCGAAGTTCTTGACCAAGTCTTTATAACTTCTTTTTTATCATTGGCGTTCATTTCCTCTATTTTCTTTAAAAGTCTTTGGTGAATGAAAGGTCCTTTTTTAGTTGATCTTGACATTTGTTATCCTCCTTCCCGAACTTTAAACAGCTTTATTATTTAGTTCTCTTAGATACTATTAATTTATCAGAAGCTTTATTTTTCTTTCTAGTTTTATATCCAAGTGCTGGTTTACCCCATGGTGTAACTGGAGCTGGTCTACCTATAGAAGTTCTACCTTCCCCTCCACCGTGTGGATGGTCATTAGGGTTCATAGCAGATCCTCTTACTGTAGGTCTTATACCCATGTGTCTTTTTCTACCAGCTTTACCTATTGTTACGTTTTCATGTTCTAAGTTACCAACTTGTCCTATTGTAGCCTTGCAGTTTATGCTAACAAGTCTCATTTCTCCTGATGGTAATCTTAATAAAGCATTTTTTCCTTCTTTAGCCATTAATTGAGCAGAAGCACCAGCAGATCTTACTAATTGAGCTCCTTTTCCTGGCTTTAATTCTATGTTGTGTACCAAAGTACCAACTGGCATATCCTTTAATTGCATTGCATTTCCTGGCTTTATATCAGCAGTAGGTCCTGACATTACCATATCTCCAACCTTTATTCCCTTTGGAGCTATTATATATGTCTTTTCACCGTCAACATAGTTTAATAAAGCTATATTAGCAGATCTGTTTGGATCATACTCTACTGTAGCAACCTTTGCAGGTATACCGTCTTTATTTCTTTTGAAGTCTATTATTCTATATTTTCTCTTAGCACCGCCGCCTCTATGACGAACTGTTATTCTACCTTGAGCATTTCTACCAGCATTTTTCTTTAAAGTTACTAATAATGATTTCTCCGGCTGTGAAGATGTTATTTCATCAGAAACATTAACTGTCATTTGTCTTACAGCAGGAGAAGTCGGTTTAAACTTTTTGATAGCCATTAGATTTCCCTCCTTCTTCTATTATACTGTGAATTACATTCCTTGGAAGAATTCTATTTCTTTGCTATCCGCAGTTAATTTAACTACTGCTTTTTTAAAGCTAGCTGTTCTTCCTTCAGTTTTACCCATTCTTTTAACTTTTCCGTCGTAATTCATAGTGTTCACTTTTTCAACTTCAACACCAAATATGTTTTCTATAGCTTTTTTAACTTCAGTTTTATTAGCTTTTTTAGTTACTATGAAAGTATATTTCTTATCCGCCATATCAGCCATACTTTGTTCAGTTACAACAGGCTTTATTATTATATCATGTGGATTAGTCATTACGCGTACACCTCCTCCACTTTTTCAACCGCATCTTTAGTTATTATAAATAAATCATACTTTAATATATCATATACATTTATTGTATTAACAAGAGCTGTTTGAACTCCTTGTATATTATTAGCTGATTTTATAACATTTTCGTTTTTGTCACCCATAACTATTAAAGCTTTATTAGCATTTAAATTCTTTAATATTTGAGCAAATTCTTTAGTTTTTGGAGTGTCAAGATTTAGTGAATCTAAAACTATCATTTCCCCACTTTGAACTTTTGCAGATAAAGCACTCTTCATCGCTAATCTTCTTACTTTCTTTGGCACTGTATATCTATAATCTCTTGGTTTTGGTGCGAATACTATACCGCCACCTACCCATTGAGGAGATCTTGTACTACCTTGTCTTGCTCTTCCTGTTCCTTTTTGTCTCCATGGCTTTCTTCCGCCACCTCTAACTTCTGCTCTAGTTTTAGCAGATTGAGTACCTTGTCTCTTGTTAGCAAGTTGGTTTTTAACTACTTCATATAAAACGTGTTCATTAACTTCTACGCCAAACACAGCGTCTGATAAAATTATTTCATCAACTTTTTGTCCGTTAACGTTTAATACGTCTATTTTCGGCATCGTGTTTCCTCCTTTCCCGTCTTAGTTACTATTTAGAAGCCTTAACAGCTTGCTTTAATGTTATTAGCGACCCTTTAGCTCCTGGTATAGCACCTTTAACTAATATTAAGTTGTTTTCAGCATCTACTCTAACTACATCTAAGTTTTGAATTGTTACTCTTTCGCTACCCATGTGACCAGCTAATTTTTTCCCTTTGAATACTCTTCCTGGGAATGAAGCAGCACCCATAGAACCTGGTCTTCTGTGGTATCTAGAACCGTGTGATTCAGGACCTCTACTAAATCCATGTCTTTTTATAGGACCTTGGAATCCCTTACCTTTACTTATTCCAGTAACATCAATTTTGTCTCCAGCTGAGAATACGTCAGCCTTTATTTCTTGTCCTATTGTATATCCTTCAACAGAATCTACTCTGAATTCTCTTAAGTATTTTTTTAATACATCAGCTTTAGCAAGATGTCCTAACTTTGGTTTGTTTAAAGATTTAACTTTTACTTCACCAAATCCAACTTGTATAGCATTGTATCCGTCATTCTCAACGTTTTTAACTTGAGTAACAACAACTGGTCCTACTTGTACCACTGTAACAGGAACTACAGTTCCTTGTTCTGTGAATATTTGAGTCATTCCTAGTTTTGTTCCTAATATTCCTTTCATAGCTACACCTCCTATAATCTTACAGCGGATTGCATTTTTGCAATCATTCTAAGATAAGGTATCTATGGATACATATCTTAGGGGTTAATTATAATTTTATTTCTATGTCAACACCTGCTGGTAAGTCTAATCTCATTAATGAGTCAACAGTTTTAGGTGTTGGATTACTTATGTCTATTAGTCTCTTATGAGTTCTTATTTCGAATTGTTCTCTAGAATCTTTGTACTTATGAACAGCTCTTAATATAGTTATTATTTGTTTTTCTGTTGGTAATGGTACCGGACCTGAAACTTTTGATCCAGCTTTCTTAGCAGTTTCAACTATCTTCTCAGATGAAAGATCTAACAACTTGTGGTCATATGACTTTAATCTTATTCTTATTTTTTCGTTTTTAGCCATTTTAATTTTCCCTCCTTTATCGCACGTTTAAATGTTTTACGCACGACAGATACCGATACACAGACCCGGGTGTGTTGTGTTTTGAAAAACATTCGGTATCACGCCGTCTAATTCTAAGATATAGACTACTCCGTAAAAATTAACTGTTTATCAGCAACCTCTTACATCATCGCATCTCTCAAGCACACTATTATAGTTTATACTATCTTTTTATTTTTTTCAAGCTTTTTTTTAATATTTTTCATTTTTTTAATATTTTTCGCTTATATTATATCTTAAAGAATTTATAACTTTTATTTGCCCCATAACCAAGGGCCATATGTAAGTATACAGGCTTAAACTAAACTTGTCAATTTACTTATATGAATTACATTATTTTTCTTTTTTTGGTTATTTTTCTTTTTTTTACGCAAAAAAGGAAGGATATAATCCTTCCCCCTTATTTTAAACTTTAAGTTAAATTACTCCATTATAGTAGCAACAACACCTGCTCCTACTGTTCTTCCACCTTCTCTTATAGAGAATTTTAATCCTTCTTCTATAGCTATTGGTGATATTAATTCAACTGTCATTGTTACGTTATCTCCAGGCATTATCATTTCTATACCTTCTGGTAACTTACAAGATCCTGTTACGTCTGTTGTTCTGAAATAGAATTGTGGTCTATATCCATCGAAGAATGGAGTATGTCTTCCGCCTTCTTCTTTCTTTAATACGTATACCTCTGCAGTGAACTTTGTGTGTGGCTTTATTGTTCCTGGCTTTGATAATACTTGTCCTCTTTCTATTTCTGCTCTTTGGATACCTCTTAATAGAGCTCCTATGTTATCTCCAGCTTGAGCTTCGTCTAGTAACTTTCTGAACATTTCTACTCCTGTTACTACTAACTTTCTTGGATCTTCTGATAATCCAACTAGCTCTACTTCGTCTTGTACCTTTACTACTCCTCTTTCTACTCTACCAGTTGCAACTGTTCCTCTTCCTGTTATTGAGAATACGTCTTCTACTGGCATTAAGAATGGCTTGTCTACTGCTCTCTTTGGTTCTGGTACATATGAATCTATTTGCTCGAATAATTCTACTATTTTATCTCCCCATGCACTTGATGGATCTTCTAATGCTTTTAATGCTGATCCTTGTATTATTGGAGTATCATCTCCTGGGAAGTCATATTCGCTTAATAATTCTCTTACTTCCATCTCAACTAATTCTAATAATTCTTCATCATCTACTACATCACACTTGTTTAAGAATACTACTATATATGGTACCCCAACTTGTCTTGATAATAATATATGTTCTCTTGTTTGTGGCATTGGTCCATCTGTTGCTGAACAAACTAATATTGCTCCGTCCATTTGTGCTGCTCCTGTTATCATGTTCTTAACGTAGTCAGCATGTCCTGGGCAGTCAACGTGTGCGTAGTGTCTGTTTGGAGTTTCATATTCAACGTGTGCTGTTGATATTGTGATTCCTCTTTCTCTTTCTTCTGGTGCCTTATCTATGTTTGCGAAATCTACAGCTTCTCCTAATCCATATCTTGCATGTAATGTTTTAGTTATTGCTGCTGTTAACGTTGTTTTACCATGGTCAACGTGTCCTATTGTTCCTATGTTAACGTGTGGCTTATTTCTTTCAAATTTAGCTTTAGCCATTTTAAAATTCCTCCTTTATAATTATGTAAGACGAGGGTAAAAACCCTCGCCACATTAATATTCACATATTTAATATATTTTAATCTATATTATTATATTTTTAATTACTTACCTTCAGATAATTTTTTCGCTATGTTAGCTGGAACAGCTTCATAATGATCAAATATCATTGTATAAGTTGCACGACCTTGAGTCATAGATCTTAAGTCAGTTGAATAACCGAACATTTCTGAAAGCGGAACTAATGCTTTTATTATTTGAGCACCATTTCTAGCATCCATACCTTCTATTCTTCCACGTCTTGAGTTTAAGTTACCCATAACATCACCCATGTAATCTTCTGGAGTAACAACTTCAACTCTAAAATATGGTTCAAGAAGAGTTGCACTTGCTTTCTTCATACCGTCTTTAAATGCCATAGATGCAGCAACTTTAAAGGCCATTTCTGAAGAGTCAACTTCATGGTAAGAACCATCGTATAATTCAACTCCAACGTCAACAACTGGATATCCAGCAACTATACCAGAATGCATAGCTCCTTGTATACCTGCATCGATTGGTCCGATGTATTCTCTAGGTATAGAACCACCAACAACTTTGTTAACGAATTCATATCCAGCACCAGCTTCTCTTGGATATATTCTTATCTTAACGTGTCCGTATTGTCCTCTACCACCAGATTGTTTAGAATACTTATGTTCTACATCCACTGCATTTATTATAGTTTCTCTATAAGCAACTTGTGGAGCACCTACATTAGCTTCAACTTTAAATTCTCTTAATAATCTATCTACTATAATCTCTAAGTGTAATTCACCCATACCAGATATTATAGTTTCTCCTGTTTCTTCATCCGTTTTAACTCTGAAAGTAGGATCTTCTTCAGATAACCTTTGAAGAGCTATACCCATTTTTTCTTGAGCTGCCTTAGACTTTGGCTCTATAGCAACAGATATAACTGGCTCTGGGAATTCCATTGATTCAAGTATTATTGGATGATCAGGATGACATAAAGTATCTCCAGTTGTAGTATCTTTAAGACCTACAGCTGCAGCTATATCTCCTGAATATACTTCTGTTATTTCTGCTCTTGTATTAGCATGCATTTGTAGTATACGTCCAACTCTTTCTCTCTTGCCTTTTGTAGAGTTCAGAACGTAAGAACCGCCTTCTAATATACCAGAGTAAACTCTGAAGAATGCTAATTTACCAACAAATGGGTCAGCCATTATCTTAAATGCTAATGCTGAGAACGGTTCTTCATCAGATGAATGTCTTTCTGCTTCTTCACCATCTAATAGTATACCTTTTATAGCAGGTACATCTACTGGAGCTGGTAAATAATCAACAACACCGTCTAATAATAATTGAACCCCTTTATTTTTATATGCAGAACCACAGAATACTAGGTTCATTTCACAAGCTATAGTAGCTTTTCTCATAGCTACTTTTAGCTCTTCATTAGTTAATTCTTCACCTTCAAGATATTTCATCATTAACTCTTCGTCAGTTTCTGCAACAGCTTCAACTAAATTTTCTCTCCACTCTTGAGCTAAATCCATCATATCTTCAGGTATATCAGTTATTTCAACTTCTTGACCTAAGTCATCTCTGTACATATCAGCTTTCATTTCAATAAGGTCTATTATCCCATTGAAAGTATCTTCCTTACCTATTGGCAATTGAACAGGAACAGCGTTAGCATTTAATCTGTCCTTCATCATTTGTACAACATTAAGAAAATCCGCTCCTAGTATATCCATTTTGTTAACAAAAGCCATTCTAGGAACATGGTAGTTGTCAGCTTGTCTCCATACATTTTCAGATTGAGGTTCAACCCCGCCCTTAGCACAGAAAACAGCAACAGCACCATCTAGAACACGAAGAGATCTTTCAACCTCAACAGTAAAGTCTACGTGTCCCGGTGTATCTATTATGTTTATTCTATGATCATTCCATTCAGCAGTTGTAGCAGCAGAAGTTATAGTTATACCTCTTTCCTTCTCTTGCTCCATCCAGTCCATTGTTGCTCCACCTTCGTGAACCTCACCTATCTTGTGAGTTTTCCCCGTGTAGAACAGTATTCTTTCTGTAGTTGTAGTTTTCCCAGCGTCTATATGCGCCATTATACCTATGTTTCTTGTTCTTTCTAAAGGAAACTTTCTAGCCACGTTATCCTCCTCTCTGATACCTTAATTAGTTGGTATCATCTTAGAATCTATAGTGAGCAAACGCCTTATTAGCTTCTGCCATTTTATGAGTATCTTCTTTTTTCTTAACTGAAGCACCTGTGTTATTAGCTGCATCCATTATTTCTTTAGCTAGTTTTTCAACCATACCTTTTTCTCCACGAGCTCTTGTATAGTTTACTAACCATCTTAGACCTAAAGTTTGTCTTCTTTCTGGTCTAACTTCTATTGGAACTTGGTAGTTAGATCCACCAACTCTTCTAGCTTTAACTTCTAAAACTGGCATTATATTGTTCATAGCCTTATCAAATACTTCTATAGCTTCTTCACCAGTTCTTTCTTTTATTAATTCAAAAGCATCATAAACTATCTTTTGAGATTTACCTCTTTTACCATCTATCATTAAGTTATTTATTAACTTAGTAACTACCTTGCTTCCGTGTACTGGATCAGGTAATACTTCTCTTACTGGTACACTACCTTTTCTTGGCATTTTGCTTCCCTCCTTAATTATATCTTAGATCATCGGTACTCGACAACTTATCAGTGCCGTGATGCCATAAATATATCTATATATTTAAAGCACCGAAACGATTAAACTAATTATTTCTTTTTAGCAGCTTTAGGTCTCTTTGCACCGTACTTAGATCTTGATTGCATTCTCTTATCAACACCAGCTGTATCTAGTGTTCCTCTTAATATGTGGTATCTAACTCCAGGAAGGTCTTTAACTCTTCCTCCTCTTATAAGAACAACACTATGCTCTTGTAAGTTGTGTCCTTCACCTGGTATATAAGCAGAAACCTCTATACCGTTTGTTAATCTAACTCTGGCAACTTTTCTTAAAGCTGAGTTAGGTTTTTTAGGAGTTACAGTCTTAACTGAAGTACAAACTCCTCTTTTTTGTGGCGAACTCATTTTTGTGCTTTTTTTGTTTAAAGAGTTGTATCCTTTTTGTAGAGCTGGAGCAGTAGATTTCTTCTCCATTGCTTCTCTACCTTTACGAACTAATTGGTTAATTGTTGGCATTAATCGCACCTCCTTCCAAAATTTTGTCTTTTTGATAGCTGCCAACTACTTCAATACATCAACTATTTTCATCTTATAGAGTTTATTAGTTGACTCATTGAATTAACATAGATTGTTTCTATGCTTTTTTCATCCTTAGCTATTAAAGCTACTTTTAAATTGTACCTTAAAGCTGGTTTCGTGCCTTTTACTTTTTAAAAACATTAAAATCTATTTAAATTTAAAGCTTACTTATAGTAAATACCAGGAGGCCTTTAGACCTCCTTGTATTCAAAGTTCACTTTTAAATTTTGACACTTTAACATTTTAACACTACCTATATATAGTGTCAAGTTTTGTTTATAAATGTTGACTGGTTTATTCTTCTATTTTCTCTACAGCAATATTTCTGTATCTTTTCATTCCTGTACCAGCAGGTATTAGCTTACCTATTATAACATTCTCTTTTAACCCTATTAATCTATCTTCTTTACCTTTTATAGCAGCCTCAGTTAATACTCTTGTAGTTTCTTGGAATGAAGCAGCTGATAAGAAAGATTCTGTGGCAAGAGATGCTTTAGTTATACCTAGTAATACTCTCTTTGCTGCTGCAGGTCTTAACCCTTGAGATACGACATCTTCATTAGCTTTATTAAATTCAAGTACATCTGAATATCCGCCTGGAAGAAGTTCCGTATCACCTGGGTCCTCAACTTTAACCTTAGATAGCATCTGTCTAACTATTACCTCTAAGTGTTTATCGTTGATATCAACCCCTTGCATTCTATAAACCCTTTGTACTTCTTTAACGATATAGTCTTGAACTCCACCTATACCCTTAATTCTTACTATATCATGAGGATTAATAGAACCTTGTGTTAATGAGTCACCAGCCTCAACATATTGACCATGTTTCACTATTATTCTAGATCCATATGGTATTGCATAAGTTTTAGCTTCCTCGTTTTGTGGTATAACAGTTATTTCTTTTCGTTTACCCGCTTCATCTATCTCTACTCTACCTGAAACTTCAGTTATAGTAGCAAGACCTTTTGGTTTTCTAGCTTCAAATAACTCTTCAACCCTTGGAAGACCTTGAGTTATATCTCCACCGGCAACCCCACCAGTATGGAAAGTACGCATTGTAAGCTGAGTACCTGGCTCACCTATAGATTGAGCAGCGATTATACCGACAGCCTCACCTATATTAACTTCTTTTCCTGTAGCCAAGTTTCTACCATAACACTTAGAACATACTCCGTGGTTTGTCTTGCAATTAAGAACAGTTCTTATTTTAACCATATCTATTCCTAATTTTACTATCTCTTCTGCTTGATTTTCTTGTATCATAGAGTCTTTTGGAACTATAACTTTCCCATTTTCTGGATTAATTATAGCATCTAATGTATATCTTCCAACTATTCTATCATAAAGTTCTTCTATAATTTCATTTCCATCTTTAAAAGCTGATATTCCTGTATCTATATCTGTTCCACAGTCTACTTCTCTTACTATAACATCTTGACTGACATCAACAAGTCTTCTTGTTAAGTAACCAGAGTCAGCTGTACGAAGTGCAGTATCGGCAAGACCTTTTCTGGCACCGTGTGAAGATGTAAAGTATTCTAAAACTGATAAACCTTCACGGAAGTTAGATTTAACAGGTATTTCAACTGTATGTCCTGATGCATTCGACATAAGACCACGCATACCCGCTAACTGTCTTATTTGGTTTTTACTACCTCTGGCTCCTGAATGGGCCATTATAAATATATTGTTTAATCTATCTAGTCCATCCATAAGAGCATCAGTAACTTTTTCAGTTGTTGCTGTCCAAGTTTCTATAACTCTTTCATATCTCTCTTCATCAGATATTAAACCTCTTCTATAAGCTCTTTCATACTTTTCAACTTTTTCTTCAGCTTCAGTTATGAATGCTTTCTTTGCTTCCGGCACTACCATGTCTGATACAGCAACAGTTATACCGCCTTTAGTAGAGTATTTAAATCCTAAAGATTTTATGTGGTCTAAAAGTATAGATGTATCAGTATTTCCATGCTTTCTAAAACATTTATCTATTATTTTTCCTAAAGCTTTTTTATCAACTAAGAAATCAATTTCTAGAGAATGTATGTCTACATTTCTATCTACAAACTCTAAATCTTGAGGTATGTTCTCGTTAAATATAAATCTACCTACTGTACTTTCCGCTAAATAAGTATTTCCTTCTAAGTCTACTTTTCTTACCTTTACTTGAGCATGTATGTGAACGGCTCCTGTTTGGTATGCCATTAAAAGTTCATTATAATCCTTAAATACCATTCCAGTACCTTTAGCACCTTCTTGAGCTTCTATAGTTAAGTAATAGCTTCCTAAAACCATATCTTGAGTAGGTGTAGTTATAGGAGAACCATCTTTAGGAGCTAGTATGTTATTTGGAGAAAGCATTAAGAATCTTGCCTCTGCCTGAGCTTCTACTGATAAAGGCACGTGAACCGCCATTTGGTCACCATCGAAGTCAGCATTATAAGCTGTACATACAAGAGGATGCAGTTTGATTGCTTTTCCTTCTACTAATATCGGTTCAAATGCTTGTATACCTAGTCTATGCAGAGTAGGTGCACGGTTTAGCATTACCGGATGTCCTTTTATAACTTCTTCTAAAACATCCCAAACTTCAGGTTTAAGTTTTTCTACTATAGACTTAGCACTCTTTATATTGTGCGCATGACCTTGCTTAACTAGTTTATCCATAACAAATGGCTTGAATAATTCTAGTGCCATTGTCTTTGGAAGACCACATTGATAAAATTTAAGTTCCGGTCCAACAACGATAACAGAACGTCCTGAATAGTCAACACGCTTACCAAGTAAGTTTTGACGGAAACGTCCTTGTTTACCTTTAAGCATATCTGATAATGATTTAAGTGGTCTGTTACCAGGTCCAGTTACAGGTCTACCTCTTCTTCCATTATCTATTAAAGCATCAACCGCTTCTTGAAGCATTCTTTTTTCATTTCTAACTATTATATCTGGCGCTCCAAGTTCTAACAGTCTCTTTAATCTATTATTTCTATTTATAACTCTTCTATACAGGTCATTTAAATCAGATGTTGCAAATCTACCTCCATCTAATTGAACCATCGGTCTTAAATCCGGTGGTATTACTGGAATAACATCTACTATCATCCACTCTGGCTTGTTTCCAGATTTTCTAAAAGCCTCTACAACTTCTAGTCTTCTTATAGTTCTTATTCTTTTTTGACCAGTACTATCTTTAAGGTCGGCTCTTAATTCTTTGCTTGAAGATTCTAAATCTATTTTTTGTAGAATCTCTTTTATAGCTTCCGCACCCATTCCAACTTTAAAATCATTGCCGTATTTTTCAACAGCTGTTCTATATTCTTTTTCTGTTAATAATTGTTTTTCGTTTAATCCTGTTTCCCCTGCATCTACAACTATATAAGATGCAAAGTACAGTACTTTTTCTAATGATCTAGGTGACATATCAAGTAGTAATCCCATTCTACTTGGTATCCCTTTGAAGTACCATATATGAGACATAGGAGCTGCAAGCTCTATATGTCCCATTCTTTCACGTCTTACTTTAGACTTAGTTACTTCAACACCACATCTATCACATACTACACCTTTATACCTTACTCTTCTATATTTACCACAGTGACATTCCCAGTCTTTAGTTGGACCAAATATTCTTTCACAGAATAACCCATCCTTTTCAGGCTTTAAAGTACGGTAGTTTATAGTTTCAGGTTTCTTTACCTCTCCCCTTGACCATTGTCTTATTTTCTCAGGAGACGCTAACGATATCTTTATTGATTCAAAATTGTTTAATTCAAACAAGGAGTCCTCTCCCTTCTATTTGAGATTTTGCAAAACACAAAGAACTATACATCAAAATCATCGTCATCGTAATTTATATCTTCATAATTAGTTTCATCATCAAGATCTATATCATCTATTTCTTCATCGTCTATTTCTTCTATATCTTCCTCATCTATTTCTTCAATTATAGATTCAGCTTCTAAATCTTTATAATCTTCAAATCCTGTCATTTCAAATTCATGAGGAATATCTTCATAATCTAAAGATTCTTTAACTTCTATTTCTTTATCTTCTTCAGTTAGGATTTTAACATCTAAGCATAAACTTTGAAGTTCTTTTATTAATACCTTGAACGATTCAGGTATTCCCGGTTCAGGTATATTTTCACCTTTGACTATTGCTTCATAAGTTCTAACACGTCCTACAACGTCATCAGACTTAACTGTTAATATCTCTTGAAGTATGTGTGCTGCTCCATATGCTTCTAGTGCCCACACCTCCATCTCACCAAATCTCTGTCCACCAAACTGAGCTTTACCACCCAATGGTTGTTGAGTTACTAATGAGTATGGCCCTGTACTTCTTGCATGTAACTTATCATCAACCAAGTGATGTAGTTTTAGCATATACATATATCCAACAGTGATTCTATTATCAAAAGTCTCTCCAGTTCTACCATCATATAAATTCATTTTACCGTCTTCTGGATATCCAGCTTCTGTTAAAGCTTTTCTTATGTCATGTTCTTTCGCTCCATCAAATACCGATGTTGCAACATGCCATCCTAATGCCTTAGCAGCAAGACCTAAATGAACTTCAAGAACCTGTCCTATGTTCATACGAGATGGTATACCTTGTGGATTTAATACTATGTCAAGCGGAGTACCATCAGGCATAAATGGCATATCTTCTTCAGGTAATATTCTAGATATAACCCCTTTATTACCATGACGCCCTGCCATTTTATCTCCTACTGTAATTTTTCTTTTCTTTGCTATATAACATCTAACTAATTCATTTACTCCAGGAGATAAATCATCTCCATTTTCTCTAGTAAATACCTTAACATCTACTATTATACCTGATTCGCCATGAGGAACCTTTAGAGATGTATCTCTAACTTCTCTAGCTTTTTCACCGAATATTGCACGAAGTAATCTTTCTTCAGCTGTAAGTTCAGTTTCTCCCTTTGGAGTAACCTTTCCTACTAATATATCTCCTGAATCAACTTCAGCACCTATTCTTATTATTCCTCTTTCATCTAGGTTTTTTATAGCACTTTCACCGACATTAGGTATGTCTCTAGTTATTTCTTCAGGTCCTAATTTAGTATCTCTTGCTTCACTTTCATATTCTTCTATGTGTATTGTAGATAATCTATCTTCTTTAACTAATCTTTCATTTATTAACATAGCATCTTCGTAGTTATAACCTTCCCAAGTCATAAATGCTACAAATGTGTTTCTTCCTAAAGCTATTTCGCCAAGATCAGTAGATGGCCCATCGGCTATAACATCACCTTTTTGTATTTTATCTCCTTTAGCAACTATAGGAGTTTGATTTATACAAGTACCTTGATTTGAACGCTTGAATTTAAGAAGTTTATATCTATCTTTATTTCCATCTTCTCTTTTTATAACAATTTCGTTTGCACTTACTCTATCAATAACTCCTGAATTTCTAGCTACAACAACTGCACCAGAATCTTTAGCGGCTCTGTATTCTATACCAGTACCTATTATAGGAGATTCTCTTCTAACTAGAGGAACTGCTTGACGTTGCATGTTTGCTCCCATTAGTGCACGGTTTGCATCATCATTTTCTAAGAAAGGTATCATAGCAGTAGCTACAGATACAACTTGCTTAGGAGATATATCCATATAATCAACTAAATTAACTGGAATAGCTTCAACTGCACCATTCTTAGTTCTACATATAACTCTCTTGTTTACAAAATTACCATCTTCATCTAATGGCTCATTTGCTTGAGCTCTTATATATATATCTTCTTCATCAGCAGTTAAATAGTTTATCTCATTTGTTACCATACCTTTTTCCTTATCTACTTTTCTATAAGGAGATTCTATAAATCCGAATTCATTTATTTTAGAATAAGTACTTAAGGAGTTTATAAGTCCTATGTTTGGTCCTTCTGGAGTTTCTATAGGACACATTCTACCGTAGTGAGAATGATGAACGTCACGCACTTCGAATCCCGCTCTTTCTCTTGAAAGACCGCCAGGACCTAATGCAGATAATCTTCTTTTATGAGTTAATTCCGATAATGGATTTGTTTGGTCCATAAACTGAGATAATTGCGAACTACCAAAGAATTCTTTTATAGCTGCTGAGACAGGTCTTAT
This sequence comes from Sporacetigenium sp. TC11, assembly GCF_058146105.1. Taxonomy (NCBI): domain Bacteria; kingdom Bacillati; phylum Bacillota; class Clostridia; order Peptostreptococcales; family Tepidibacteraceae; genus Sporacetigenium; species Sporacetigenium sp. TC11. The sequence continues at coordinate 32,468 of NZ_JBYVNY010000015.1, forward strand.
GTTAACTAAAGCTTGTGGAGTTATTGATTCCATATCTTGAACTGTCATTCTTTCCTTTATAACTCTCTCCATTCTAGATAGACCTATTCTCACTTGATTTTGTAGCAGTTCTCCTATAGATCTTATTCTTCTATTTCCTAAGTGATCTATATCATCAATACCGCCAATCCCATGGAATATATTAAATTGGTAGCTTATAGAACCTATTATGTCATCTAGTATTATATGTTTAGGGATAAGTTCTCTAATTCTTGTTTTTATGGCTTCTTTTATTTCTTCCTCGTCATTATATTCATTTAATATCTCTTTTAATGTAGGATAATGAACTTTTTCTTTTATATTTAAGTCATCTATATTAAAGCTTATATGTGCCGCTATATCTACAAAATGGTTACCTATAACCTTTACAGGTCTTTCATCATCAGATATTACAGAAACTACATTTATACCTGAGTTTTGTATTTCCTTAGCTATTTCTAAAGATATTTTTTCTCCCTCTTTTACGAACAGTTCTCCTGTTTCTGGGTTTACTATATCCATAGATGCTCTTTTATTCATTATTCTATAGCATAAAGCTAACTTTTTGTTGAACTTATATCTACCAACTTTAGCTAAGTCATATCTCTTAGCGTCAAAGAACAATGAATTTATTAATGATGAAGCACTTTCTACTGTAGGAGGTTCACCTGGTCTTAATTTCTTGTATATTTCTATAAGACCTTCTTCTGCAGTTTTAGTATTATCTTTTTCTAAGCTAGCCATTAGTCTTTCGTCTTCGCCTAGTAAGTCTATTATTTCTGCATCACTTCCAAAACCTAACGCTCTTAGTAATACTGTTATAGGTTGTTTTCTAGTTCTATCAACTCTTACAGATATTATATCGTTAGAATCTGTTTCATATTCTAACCATGCTCCTCTATTAGGTATAACTGTAGATGATATTAATCTTTTTCCTGATTTATCTATTTCTTGAGAGTAATATACCCCAGGAGATCTTACTAATTGACTTACTATAACTCTTTCGGCACCATTTATAACGAATGTACCTTTTTCAGTCATTAAAGGGAAGTCTCCCATGAACACTTCTTGTTCTTTTATTTCTCCCGTTTCTTTGTTTATAAGTCTTACCTTAACCTTTAGAGGTGCGCAATATGTAGCATCTCTTTCTTTACATTCTTCAATATCGTACTTGGGCTTTTCATCTAAAGAATAATCTACGAACTCTAGAATAAGATTTCCAGTATAGTCTTCTATAGGCGAAATATCTTCAAACACTTCTTTTAACCCTTCATCTAAAAACCACTCATAAGAATCTAGTTGAAGTTCTATAAGATTTGGGACATCAGCTATTTCTTTTATTTTAGAAAAGCTTATTCTAGTTCTTTTACCTATCGTGACAGGATGTGGCATTCACTTTTCACCTCTCAATAATTAAAAATAAAACTATTCTTTATTCCAATGCATCTAGTAATTTTACCATATTTTCATATCCGATTCAAGTATAATTTCTTTATGTCAATAATATAATTTAATATATATGTATAATACGCACATTATTTATTATGTACAAAACAGTAATCTTAAATTCCATTTTTTTAAATTTAATAAAAATTTGACGTTCCTCATGTCGCTAACCACCTTGAGAACCATGCCTTTGGATAAATTATAATATCCTTATAATTAAAAAAAGGTGCTTATTAGCACCTTTTTTATTATGAAATTACTTAACTTCTACTTTAGCTCCAGCAGCTTCTAAATCTGCTTTCATTTTATCAGCTTCTTCTTTAGAAACTCCTTCTTTTAATGTTTTAGGAGCACTGTCAACTAATTCTTTAGCTTCTTTTAATCCTAAACCAGTTATTGCTCTAACAGCCTTTATAACTCCAACTTTTGAAGCTCCAGCGCTTTCTAATACTACGTCAAACTCTGTTTTTTCTTCAACAGCAGCAACAGCAGCACCAGCCATCATTACAGGAGCAGAAGCAGAAACACCGAATTTTTCTTCTGCAGCTTTAACTAATTCATTTAATTCTAAAACTTTCATATTCTCTATAGCTTCTAATATTTGTTCTATAGTCATTTTTAGCACCTCCGAAATTTATCTTTTAATTTAATTTTAATAGTTTAGAAGAAACCAGCAATTTAAGCTTGTTCTTCTTGTTTCTTTATCATAGCATCTAATAAGTATGCAAAGTTTGATACTGGAGCTTTTAAGCTGCCAAGTAATTTTGCAATAAGTGCTTCTCTTGATGGTATATTAGCTAATTCTACTATCTTATCTTGACCGTAGAATTCACCTTCTACAACACCCATCTTTAACTCCATCTTTGGATGAGTTTTCATGAAGTCACTTACTATTCTTGCTGGAGCAACTGGATCTTCATATCCAAATGCTATAGCATTTGTCCCTACTAATAATTCATCATTGAATTGTTCTATACCAACTTCTTTAGCAGCTCTTCTCACTAAAGTGTTTTTGTATACTTTATATTCAACGCCTGCTTCTCTGAACTTAGTTCTTAATTCAGTAACCTCTTCAACTGTTAAGCCTTTGTAGTTTACTACTACTGCAGAAGAAGATTTTTGTAGTTTTTCAGCTATTTCTGAAACAACATGTCCTTTTATTTCCATTGCCTTTTGTGACATCCAGGTGTGCACCTCCTTCACCTATTGATATTTACCGAGACTTTATAAAAGCTTTTGTATATCCACTAGATGTAGACACACAAAAGCTTCTTATCTTCAAAATTCAAAGTTATCGAACCCTCGGTAGGATATTAAGCTTATAGCACCTACTGTCTACGGTAAATTATTTATTTTTAAGATTAACATCTAATATATTATCAAATTCCACAATCTATGTCAAGAGTTTTTATTACTCAGCAACTCTAGCAGGATTTATTTTTACACCAGGTCCCATAGTAGATGCTACTGTAACAGTTCTTAAGTATTGACCTTTAGCAGCAGATGGTTTAGCTTTTATTATTGCATCCATTAATGTTGCAAAGTTATCAGCTAACTTTTCTTTACCAAAAGAAACCTTTCCTATAGGAACGTGTATTATGTTAGTTTTATCTAATCTATATTCAACTTTACCAGCTTTTATTTCTTCTATAGCTCTAGCTACATCAAATGTAACTGTTCCTGATTTAGGGTTTGGCATTAATCCCTTAGGACCTAATACTCTACCTAATCTACCAACTACACCCATCATATCTGGAGTAGCAACAACTACATCAAATTCAAACCAGTTTTCGCCTTGTATTTTAGCAACTAATTCTTCTGCTCCTACGAAGTCTGCTCCGCCTTGCTCAGCTTCCTTAGCTTTTTCACCCTTAGCAAAAACTAAAACTCTTTTAGTTTTTCCTGTTCCGTGAGGTAGTACTACAGCACCTCTAACTTGTTGGTCTGCATGTCTTGAGTCAACACCTAATTTAACGTGTGCCTCTACAGTTTCATCAAATTTAGCAACAGATATGTTAGTAACTAGTTCTAACGCTTCTGAAGCATCATAAAATCTAGTTCTATCTACTTGCTTTATAGCTTCTTGGTATTTTTTTCCTCTTTTAGCCATTTTAATATACCTCCTTGTGGTAATTTCGGTTTAGTACCTCCCACTTATATAAACGGGTACAAAAACATATCGTCATTTTTAAAATTAGTCTTCTACTACAACACCCATACTTCTTGCAGTACCAGCTATCATACTCATAGCTGCTTCTACTGAAGCTGCATTTAAGTCAGGCATTTTTAATTCAGCTATTTCTCTTATCTTAGCTGAAGATATTGTTGCAACTTTCTTTTTGTTTGGTTCTCCTGAACCTGATTCGATTCCTATCGCTTTCTTTATTAAAACTGCAGCTGGTGGAGTTTTAGTTATGAAAGTGAAAGATCTATCTTGGTATACTGTTATAACAACTGGTATTATTAAACCAGCTTGATCTGCAGTTTTAGCATTAAATTCTTTACAGAATCCCATTATATTAACACCGTGTTGTCCTAATGCTGGTCCAACTGGTGGTGCTGGTGTAGCTTTTCCTGCGTTTATTTGTAATTTTATTTGACCTATAACTTTTTTAGCCATCGAGCGCACCTCCTCAAAATCTATATGAATTATATTTTTTCTATTTGATTAAACTCCAATTCAGTAGGAGTTTCTCTACCACCAAACATTGATATTACAACCTTTAATTTCTTCTTTTCAAGGTTTATTTCTTGTACATTTCCCATGAATCCTTCAAATGGCCCTTCTGTGACTCTAACCGTTTCTCCTATTTCAACATCTATATTATTACTTGCTACCTTTTGAATAGCTTTATCGATGCCCATAGATACAACTTCTTCTTCACTTAAAGGTACAGGTTTAGATCCAGGACCTACAAACCCTGTAACGCCTTTTGTATTTCTTACTACGTACCAAGATTCATCTGTTATTATCATTTTTATTAGAACATAACCAGGAAACACTTTTCTTTGTCTTATCTTTTCTTTACCACTTTTAGTGGTTTCTACAACATCTTCAGTAGGGACAACCACTTCTAATATGTAGTCCTCCATACTTCTTGTTTGTACAGCCTTTTCAATAGTAGCCTTAACTTTATTCTCATGCCCTGAATAAGTATGAGCGACATACCATCTTGGTTGTTGTAACTCTGACATATCTTATTTCTCCTTTTTATCTATTTTAGTATAAGCTTAAGTATACTTGATAATATACTGTCTACAGCCCACACTAAGATAGTTGACAAAATACATACAGTTAAAACTACCCCTGTGCTCTTTAAAAGTTCACTCTTAGTCGGCCATGTAACTCTTTTAAGTTCTGAGTTTGTTTCTTTTACATATGTTTTAAAACTAAATCTTTCTTTTTTTACATTTGTGTTTTGATTTGCATGGGCAGCCATTCCATACTCACATCCTTAATTAACTATTTTGTTTCTTTATGAGTAGTATGCTTTTTGCAGAATCTGCAGTATTTTTGTAATTCTATTCTATCTGGGTTGTTCTTTTTGTTTTTTGTAGTATTATAATTTCTCTGCTTACATTCTGTACATGCTAAAGTTATTTTAACTCTCATCTGCTACACCTCCAACTTCGTAATTCATTATATATTGTTAAGTCTCTTATCGTCTAAGATAATTTCTTAATTTTGAATCATCACCTTGTATAAGTTATCATAAAATTGTAGGCATGTCAATGTTTTTGTTAATTATGTTTAAAAAAAGAGAAGGATAATTCCTTCTCTTTTGATATCTTAATTTAAGAGTATAGAATCGTACTATTCCATTATAGTAGCAACAACTCCAGCCCCTACTGTTCTTCCACCTTCTCTTATAGAGAATTTTAATCCTTCTTCTATAGCTATTGGTGATATTAATTCAACTGTCATTGTTACGTTATCTCCAGGCATTATCATTTCTATACCTTCTGGTAACTTACAAGATCCTGTTACGTCTGTTGTTCTGAAATAGAATTGTGGTCTATATCCATCGAAGAATGGAGTATGTCTTCCGCCTTCTTCTTTCTTTAATACGTATACCTCTGCAGTGAACTTTGTGTGTGGCTTTATTGTTCCTGGCTTTGATAATACTTGTCCTCTTTCTATTTCTGCTCTTTGGATACCTCTTAATAGAGCTCCTATGTTATCTCCAGCTTGAGCTTCGTCTAGTAACTTTCTGAACATTTCTACTCCTGTTACTACTAACTTTCTTGGATCTTCTGATAATCCAACTAGCTCTACTTCGTCTTGTACCTTTACTACTCCTCTTTCTACTCTACCAGTTGCAACTGTTCCTCTTCCTGTTATTGAGAATACGTCTTCTACTGGCATTAAGAATGGCTTGTCTACTGCTCTCTTTGGTTCTGGTACATATGAATCTATTTGCTCGAATAATTCTACTATTTTATCTCCCCATGCACTTGATGGATCTTCTAATGCTTTTAATGCTGATCCTTGTATTATTGGAGTATCATCTCCTGGGAAGTCATATTCGCTTAATAATTCTCTTACTTCCATCTCAACTAATTCTAATAATTCTTCATCATCTACTACATCACACTTGTTTAAGAATACTACTATATATGGTACCCCAACTTGTCTTGATAATAATATATGTTCTCTTGTTTGTGGCATTGGTCCATCTGTTGCTGAACAAACTAATATTGCTCCGTCCATTTGTGCTGCTCCTGTTATCATGTTCTTAACGTAGTCAGCATGTCCTGGGCAGTCAACGTGTGCGTAGTGTCTGTTTGGAGTTTCATATTCAACGTGTGCTGTTGATATTGTGATTCCTCTTTCTCTTTCTTCTGGTGCCTTATCTATGTTTGCGAAATCTACAGCTTCTCCTAATCCATATCTTGCATGTAATGTTTTAGTTATTGCTGCTGTTAACGTTGTTTTACCATGGTCAACGTGTCCTATTGTTCCTATGTTAACGTGCGGCTTATTTCTTTCAAATTTAGCTTTAGCCATTTTAAAATTCCTCCTCTTTTGATTATGTAGTTAATTTGGTTGTTTTTACATATTAATGGAGCCCACGAGCGGACTTGAACCGCCGACCTCCGCCTTACCAAGGCGACGCTCTACCTCCTGAGCCACATGGGCACTCATAAAGCACGGTTACATGCTTATGGTAAGTATTTTACTATTAATTACTTCTATTTTCAAGGTATTTTTCTAATTTTCTCTTGACTCTTTGAAGAGCATTGTCTATTGACTTAACATGGCGTTGAAGTCCATCGGCTATTTGTTGGTATGACTTACCGTTTAGGTACAATTCTAGCACTTCTTGTTCTAAACCACTTAACAGCTCATTCATTTTGCCTTCTATATTCTTTAGCTCTTCTTTGCTTATTATAATCTCCTCTGGATCTGTAACTACATTTGTAGCTATTATATCCAATAAAGTTCTATCAGACTCTTCATCATATATAGGTTTATTTAAAGATACATATGAATTTAAAGGTATATGCTTTTGTCTTGTGGCAGTTTTTATAGCTGTTATTATTTGCCTTGTTATGCAAAGTTCTGCAAAAGACTTAAAAGAAGCAGTCTTAGTACAGTCAAAATCTCTTATAGCTTTATATAGTCCAATCATACCTTCTTGAATTATATCCTCTTTATCTGCCCCTATTAAAAAATAAGATTTAGCTTTTGATTTTACAAAATTTTTATATTTCTTTATTATATGTTCTAGTGCAAATATATCTCCTTGATTAGCTCTTAATACTATTTCACTGTCATCTTCTACTACTTCACCTAATCTATAATATTCTTTTTCCTTTGCTACTAACACATTATCTCCCCCTACGTAAACTTCATAAATCTATTATATTTAACAAATTTAGTAATTTCAACGGTTTCTACGAATGTTCTCAAGTTTCGACAAAGTTTCCTCATCTAAAAAACTTTCTAAGGCATTTCTTTGTATATTTGTCGAATTTGTTTTAGATTTTATTTTGCTCTTGATAGATATAATATCTAACTTGAGTTCTCTAGCTGATATTCTAGTAGCACCTTTGCCTAATATAATTTGTTGTTCTGCGTAGTCGTTAGTAGCAACCTTCACCATGTCATACTTAGATAATTTACCTATGAATTTTTCTATATAACTATCTGCTGTTTGATGTTCTTTAGTAAAAACTATAGTTGCATTTTTTCTCTCTTCTATTTTTTCCTTTGAATTTTTAACTTGATATGCATCAAATACAATTATAGATTTTGCTCCTGTATAAGCACAGTATTCTATAATATCATCTATTAATTTCTCTCTTGCACCTTCTAGGTCTTCTTTTCCTAAGCTTTTCAGTTCATCCCAAGCATTTATTATATTGTACCCGTCTACAATAAGGTATTCTTTTGTAGTCCTAACCACTATTTAGACTCCAGTCTTTGTTTGAATATTTCATATAACAATATTCCTCCAGCAACCGATGCATTTAATGATGTGACATTACCAAGCATAGGCATTTTAACTGTAAAGTCACAATTTTCTTTTACTAATCTAGATATGCCAAAACCTTCGCTTCCTATAACTATTCCTATAGAACCTTTTAAGTTTTGTTTATAAAAATCACTTCCATCCATATCAGCTGCTGCTATCCATAGACCTTCTTCTTTTAATGTTTTTATAGTACTTACTATATTTGTGACTTTACATACAGGTACATATTCAACTGCTCCAGCAGATGCCTTGGTCACTACAGGAGTTATATGAACAGACCTTCTCTTAGGAATTATAACTCCATGTGCCCCTACTGCATCTGCAGTTCTTATTATAGAACCTAGGTTATGAGGGTCTGTTATCTCATCTAGTATTATAAAAAACGGATCTTCACCTTTTTGTTTTGGTATTTGAATTAATTCTTCTAATTCATAGTATTTATATTCAGAAACCATAGCTATAACGCCTTGATGAGAATGACTTTCACTAATTTCATCTAACTTTCTTTTATCTACATATTGTATTATTATATTCTTATCCTTAGCCATTCCTATTATTTTATTAATAGAGCCTTCTTTAGCTGAATTTGCTATTAATAATTTATCTATAGGTCTTTCATTTTTTAGTGCTTCTATTACAGGATTTCTTCCTTCTATATTTGCCAATTAGCACACCACCTAAATATTAATAATTTTTTAGTTCCTCTTTAATTTTTTCCATTTTTTATTAAATTATCATATCGTTTATTAAATAATGATTTATTCATAACTTTTATTATAACTCATAATCTTGTTTTTTTGTATTTCATAGCATATAAAAAGGTTGATATTTTTATTAAAAATATCAACCTTTTTATTAAATACCTTCAATATCATTTTCTACTATTTGTATACTTTTATTTATTATGTGTTTTAATCTATCGATATCATTAGTTAAATGAAGATATCCTAATACAGCTTCAAATCCAGTAGCATGTCTATAATCAAGTATATCTGCATTTTTAGGTACTGTATTAGATTTTTGATTTCTTCCTCTTTTAAATATATTGAGTTCCTCTTCAGTTAAGTCTTGTTCTAATTTATTTACTATGTTTGCTTGAGATTTAGCTCTTACATACTTTATAGTTGTCTTATGTAAGTCATTTACTTTCATATTGGGATTTTTATAAACCAGATGTTCTCTTACATAAGATTCATATACAGCATCTCCCATATAAGCAAGTACCAAAGCCGATATAGTTTTTATTTGCGTATTATCCATTACTACACCCTTTTCCATTTAGTTCCTTGTCTAGTATCTTCTAATACTATTCCCATATCTAATAATTTTTTTCTTATTTCATCTGCTAAAGAATAGTTCTTTTCTTTTTTAGCTTTTTCTCTTTCCTCTATAAGCTTTTCTATCTCTTCATCTAAAACTTTATCTTCTTTTTTATTTACTATGTTTAATACCTTTGTTAACTCACTAAACATATCATAGCACTTTTGAGTAAAGTCAACTGAGGAATCTTCATCCACATTAGTATTTATAAATTTAGCTAATTCAAATATAATACTTATAGCATCTGCTGTGTTTATATCATCATCCATAGATTCTATAAATCTTTGCTTATATAATTTTAAATGATTTATAGCTTCTTTTTCTTCAATCTTCATTTCTTTGTCGATACTAGATTCTTTTAATTTTTTTAATGTAAATTCTAAACTTTCTTTAGTATTATAAAGTCTTTCAAGGCCTGCCTTAGATTGCATTAGCATTTCGTCACTAAAATTAACAGGATTTCTATAGTGAGCAGACAACATAAAGAACCTTACAATTTCTAGATCATATTCTTCAGATATATCTCTTACTGTAAAGAAATTTCCCTTTGATTTACTCATTTTTTCATTATTTATATTTATATATCCATTATGTATCCAGTACCTAGCAAATGTTTTACCATTTCTAGCTTCACTTTGAGCTATTTCATTTTCATGATGTGGGAATGTTAAATCTTGTCCTCCAGCATGAATATCTATAGTTTCACCTAAATGTCTGCATGACATTACAGAACACTCTATATGCCATCCAGGTCTACCTTCTCCCCAAGGGCTATCCCATCCAGGTTCTCCTTCTTTCTTTGATTTCCATAATACAAAATCCATTGGATGTTTCTTTTTATCATTAACTTCGATTCTAGACCCTGCTTCTAATTCATCTTGATTTTGTTTAGACAACTTACCATATCCACTAAACTTCTGAGTATCAAAGTAAACATCTCCATCCACTTCATATCCAAATCCCTTTTGTTCTAAATCTTTAACAAAATCTATTATTTGTTGTATATTGTCCGTAACTCTAGGATGAACGGTCGCTCTCTTTATGCCTAATCCATCAGCATCTTTAAAGTATTCATCTATATACTTATCTGCAACTTCATCTGGAGTTATTCCTTCTTCGTGTGATCTGTTTATAATTTTATCATCTACATCCGTAAAGTTTTGTACATATGTTACTTCATATCCTCTGTATTCTAAATATCTTCTAAAAGTATCAAATATTATAAAAGGCCTTGCATTTCCTATGTGGAAGAAATTGTATACAGTTGGCCCACATACATACATTTTTACCTTTCCCTCTTCTAAAGGTACAAACACTTCCTTCTTTCTAGTTAATGTATTGTATAATTTCATTTTTATCACCTCATTATTAGTTATAAATTTCCATAGTTATTATGTATTTTATTATACATTATTTATTGTATTTTTAAAATCTATGTAAATAATATTATTATACCCCTGAACTTAAAAAAGAATCTACCAATGTATTAGGCAGATTCTTTTTTTTACTGTTCATCTAAGAAAAATATTTTTTTAGATGTACATTCATTATAAACTTCTTGCGATATTATTTTTTCTTGCTTCATCCTTTCCAGTATGTCAACATAGTCCGTACATAGTTGTTTTAACTCCGCTTTTATTTCTTCAATATCATTATACATATTTTTTCCCCCTGAAAATCAATAAAAATAAAAAAATAAAATGTAATATATTAATCTTTCTTTATAATAATATTAAATTTTTTTATCTCAATTCCTTTATATAATTAGTTAGAATTTTTCATCAAATTACTACAAAAAAGCCTGCTATAATAGCAGGCTTTTTCAAATTATTTTAATATATTATTTTTTACGTATGATATTCTACTTAAACACTTCTCTTTCCCTAAAACAGATAACACAAGAGGTATTTCTGGTCCATGCATTTGCCCAGTTAATATAATTCTAGTTCCCATAAATAAATTTTTACCTTTTATTCCATGTTCTTTTTGTATTTCCTTAAACATTCCTTTAACAAAAACCTCATTAATTTCTTCTGCATTAGAAACTTTTTCTTCTAAAGCACTTACTAATGTAGGTATGTGTTCAAGATCTAAAAACTCCCTACACTCATCATCTTCAAGTTCTACATTATCTCCAAAGAATATACCAACCTTATTAGTTATTTCTTTTACAAAAGGTAATCCCTCTTTAACTGTATGAACTATAGATTTTATCCACTCATACTTTTCTTTAGCATCTTCCTCAGTTATATATCCTGACTCTATTAAAAACGGTATTGAAAGATCTGTTATATATTCATCTGATGCATCTTTTATATAGTGTTGATTAACCCAGTTTAATTTATCTGTATCAAATACCCCACCGCTTCTTGATACTCTTTCTAGAGAAAAAGCTTGTTCTAACTCTTTCATATTAAACAATTCTTTATTATCTTCAGGAGACCATCCAACTAAAGCAACATAATTTACTAGGCCCTCTGGTAGATAACCTTTTTTGGTGAAATCTTCAACAGCTACATCCCCTTGTCTCTTACTTAACTTTTTCTTTTCTGTATTAAGTATATTTGGAAGATGTACAAATGTTGGAGCTTCCCAACCAAATGCTTCATATAGATAAATATGTTTTGGAGTTGATGGCAACCACTCTTCTCCTCTTATAACATGAGTTATTTTCATTAAGTAATCATCTACAACTACTGCAAAGTGATAAGTTGGGAATCCATCAGATTTCATTAACACTTGGTCATCCATATCATTTGAGTTTATAGAAACATGTCCTCTTACGATATCATTGAATTTTATTTCTTTATTTGATGGTAATTTTAATCTTATTACATAAGACTCACCATTATCTATTTTTTGCTTTACTTCTTCTTTAGATAAACCTCTACAGAATCCATCATATCTAGGTATTTTACCTTCTGATTTTTGTATTTCTCTAACCTTATCAATTCTTTCCTTAGAACAAAAACAATAGTATGCATGTCCTTTATCTAAAAGTTCTTGTATATAACTTTTGTATATATCTAATCTTTCAGATTGTATATAAGGCCCATATTGTCCATTTTGAACTATTTTGCCATTTTCGTCTAACATAACTCCTTCATCATGATTAACTCCTGACCATGACATAGCATTTAACATGTTTTCTATAGCACCTTCTACCAATCTAGATTGATCTGTATCTTCTACCCTTAGTACATACTCTCCGCCCATTTTTTTAGCAAATAAATAGTTATATAGTGCTGTTCTTAAACTACCTATATGAACAAATCCAGTTGGACTTGGAGCAAATCTCACTCTTACGCTCATCTTTTGTTACCTCCTAATATGTATTTAATTATAATATTATTAGAACAATGTACCTTCTTGCAAGTTTATTTTTTTCTTTTCTCTAGTATAAGTATTTCTTATTTCGGCTATATTGTCTTCTATATCCTTACCTACAACTATTACATTAGGTATTCCAATAAGTTCGCTATCCTTAAATTTCGAACCTATTCTTTCATTTCTATCATCTAACAATACACTATACCCTTTTTCTAAAAGATTATTATATAAATCAATAGCTACTTTATTTTGTTTATCATCTTTTATATTTCCAATTATTACTTCATAATCAAAATAACTTATGAACTTTGGCCATTTTATACCTATGTCATCATTATTTTCTTCAGCAGTAGCTAGAAATAATCTATCTAAGTAAAATTTTATATCTAAAGTATATAGATTTTGTTCTTTTCCATTACAATCTAAATATTTGCTATTTTGATTTACTATATCTATATCAACTATGTTAACTCCTTGTATTATATCCAAATTTCCACTACATTGTACACAATTTTGATCTTTATCTGCTTCTTTGAAGTTCCCTATATAATCAATATCAAAATCTATATTATAATTTACATTTTTTATATGATAATCTGTTTTATTAGCACCTACAACGGCATTTTTTATGCTAATTATTTCTTCATCTGCGTATATATTTTTTACATTTTCTAAATTTATTGGCCCTGCAAATCCAATTTCTGCATTAGTAACCTTTTTTACATCCTTTTCTGATGCCATGTTTATATCTTCTTTATTTACACCTAAATATTTAGCAAGCAGACTTTTATTTATAGTTCTATCCCCTCTTAATAAAACAGCTATTATTTCTTCATTAATTTCAAATAATAACGTTTTTATTAACTTAGACTGTGAAACACCTAAAAACTCCTCTAAGTCCTGTATCTTACCTATATTTGGAGTATAAACTTCTTCCTTATTTCTCATTTCTTCTGTGGATAAGTCCTCATTTGACATTGAAATAGCATTTTCTTTTATGTCAAAGTATCCACATTTACCACATGAAATTATATCTTTCAGTGGATTATTTGAACAGTATATATATTTGGTATTATTATTTGATGTTTTTTTGTAATTTATATTTATATTGTTCAATAAATTATTTATTTTAAAATTTATATCATTATAAGCTTTATTTATATTTTCTTCAGAATCTATAGTTACTAGGTTTATTATATTTTCGTTTTTAGAATTAAATAAGCCATTTTTTAGTTTATATTCTTTATTATGCTCTTTATATTTATATCTTATATTAATTGGAAGCTCTTTATATGACTTTAGGTCATTAATATATAAATCTAATATATCTTCATTATTTGCAACTATATCTAAATAATTACAAATACTATTATTTAGATATTTTACAAGTTTATTAAAAAATAAGCTTCCAATAGGAGTATAAGAGTAATTACTACTTTCATTGTACTTTAGAAATCCTGACCTATATAAAAGCTTCATACTGTTATAATCTGCTTCAATAGGACATTCTTTATATGTCTTAATATACATATCTTTTAATTTCATAGCACACCCCTTTTGACTATTTTTCCTTACATATTACATTATTTATTAACTTTCCTATTCCTTCTATTTCGCATTCTACAATATCTCCATGACTTAAGAGCCTTGGAGGTTTAAATCCAAGTCCTACTCCTTCTGGAGTTCCTGTTATAATTATATCTCCAGGTTTTAGTGTTATTCCCTTAGATAAATCACTTATTATATAATCTATATCAAACATCATTTTCTCTGTATTAGAGTTTTGCCTTATTTCTCCGTTTACCTTACATGATATATTTAACTTTACAGGATAACTCACTTCATCTTTATAAGCTATATACGGCCCCATAGGACAAAATGTATCAAGAGATTTTCCCTTAAACCATTGTATATGATTACTTTGAATGTCTCTAGCCGAAATATCATTTACTATTGTGTATCCAAATATATAATTTTCAGCTTCATGAGGTTCAATATTGCTGCAATTTTTTCCTATTATAACAGCAAGTTCTACCTCATAATCTACCATCTTTGTTACATTAGGATCAAAAATTATATCGTCACCACTCCCTATAGCAGGGTTAGCTATCTTAGAAAAGTATATAGGATATTTTACATCTTCTTTATTTTTTAAATCTGTATTACTTAACTCCTTCATATGCTCAAAATAATTTTTTCCAAGACAAAATATATTCCTTATTGGATATGGTATAGGAGCAAGAATTTTAATATTCTTTATATCTAAACTTTCTAATTCTTCTTGTTCTAATATAGACCTTATATCATTGTATACACTATCATCCATTATATCTATTAAATCGTTCATGTTTTTAGGTTTTAGTTTATTCATTCTATTAAATATACAGTCTATAGGTATAACTCTCTCTTTATCCTTAGTTAAGATTCCTATATTTTCATTGTCTTCTAATAAATAAGTTGCAAAAAACATAATTATCCCCCTTTATTTTATATTCAAAAAAGCTTCCAAAATGGAAGCTTTTTATTAATATGCCTTTGCTATATATGCCATCTTATTAGCTTCTTTACTACAACATACACATTTATCGCCTAATTTTTCTTGTTCAAAAGGAAGACATCTTATAGTTGCACCTGTTTCTTCCTTTATTTTCGTTTCACATTCAGAATCTCCACACCACATAGCTTTTATAAATCCTGGAGTTTCTTCTATTATTTTTTTGAATTCATCCATATTATGAGCTACATAGGTTTTCTTTTCTCTCATATCTCTAGCCTTTTCTAGCATAGTGTTGTGTATATTGTCTAATAAATTAGCTACTGTTTCTTCTATATTTTCTAAAGATATAGCATCCTTTTCTAATAAGTCTCTTCTAAAGGCCATAGCTTGATTGTTTTCTATATCCTTTGGTCCTATTTCCAATCTAACAGGAACACCTTTCATTTCCCACTCATTGAACTTCCATCCTGGAGAATAACCATCTCTATCATCAACTTCTACCTTAATGCCCATAGATTTTAAAGATGCATATATTTCATCAACTTTTTCCATAACATTTCCCTTATGTGCTGCTATAGGTACTATAACAACTTGTGTTGGAGCCACTCTTGGAGGTAATACTAACCCTCTGTTATCTCCATGAGTCATTATAAGTCCACCTATAAGTCTAGTTGATGCACCCCAAGAAGTATGGTATGGATTAGATAAGTTACCATCTCTATCAGAATATTTTATATCAAATGCTTTAGTAAAGTGTTGCCCTAGGAAGTGACTAGTTCCTGATTGAAGCGCCTTACCATCATGCATCAATGCTTCTATAGTATATGTATCTTCAGCACCAGCAAACTTTTCATTTTCACTTTTTTGTCCTGTAACAACAGGTATAGCCAATAAGTTTTCACACATTTCTTTATATATACCAAGCATTTGTAATGTTTCTTTTTCTGCTTCTTCTTTAGTTTCATGAAGAGTGTGACCTTCTTGCCATAAAAACTCAGATGTTCTTAAAAATGGTCTAGTAGACTTTTCCCATCTAACAACTGAACACCATTGATTATATAGGTATGGAAGATCTCTATATGATTTTAGCCATTTAGAATACATAGAACATATTATTGTTTCAGATGTAGGTCTTACACACAATCTCTCTTCTAATTCTTTATGTCCACCATGAGTTACCCAAGCAACTTCTGGAGCAAAACCTTCTACGTGCTCAGCTTCTTTAGTTAATAAACTTTCTGGTATTAATAGTGGGAAATAGCAGTTTTTATGTCCTGTTTCTTTAAATCTATTATCTAAAAATGATTGAATACTTTCCCATATGGCATACCCATATGGCTTTATAACCATAAATCCTTTTACTGGTGAATAATCAACCATATCAGTTTTTGTTATAACATCTGTATACCATTGTGGAAAATCAACTTCCATTGGCGTTATTTCTTCGACAAATTGCTTATTTTTCTTTGCCATAAATGTACCCCTCCATATTGTGTAATTAAAAATTTGTAATAAAAAAACCCCTCATCTCAAAATAGAGACGAAAGGTATTATTCCGCGGTACCACTCTAATTAGCATAAAGCTCACTTAATAGGATATAACGGTCCCTACCGTAAGAACTTTTTACCGTTCCTAAACTCTGAGACTGGTTCAAAAAATTCAACTTAGAAACTCTCACCATACGTTTCTTCTCTGTGAAGCCTTATTTTTTTACTATTTCTCTTCATAGCTTTTAAACTTATCTAAATTTATTAATAATTTTATATTAAATACTAATTATTGTCAATATGTATAATAGAACAAATAGATTGTGCTGATATTCCTTCTTCTCTTCCTGTAAAGCCTAACCCTTCTTCTGTAGTAGCTTTTACATTTACATCATCTATTGATATATTTAATGTATTGGCTATATTTTCTCTCATTTCATGTATGTAGGGAGCCATCTTTGGTTTTTGAGCTATTATAGTACAATCTATATTATTTACCTTATATCCTTTATTATGTATTAAATTATATACATATTCTAATAATTTAATACTATTTGCTCCTTTATATTTTTCATCATTGTCCGGGAAGTGTTTTCCTATATCGCCTAATGCTAATGCCCCTAATATTGAATCCATAATAGCATGTAATAAAACGTCTGCATCTGAATGTCCTAGAAGTCCCTTATTATTTGGTATATCTACTCCACCTATTATTAGTTTTCTATTTTCTACTAATTTATGCACGTCATATCCTATTCCAACTCTCATAATATCCTCCTTATTTCCTTCTCAGTATCTGTTCTCCAAAACTTATATCTTCCTTAGTAGTTATCTTTATATTTTCATAAGATCCCATTATCATTTTAACTTCTTGACCTAAGTATTCTACTAGCATTGCATCATCAGTTCCATAATAACCTTTATTATACGCATTTTCATAAGCATCCATTAGCACTTTATAGTTAAATACTTGCGGTGTCTGAACTGCCCATAAGTGCTTTCTGTTAGGGGTGTCCCTTACTATATTATTATTATCGATTACTTTTATAGTATCTTTTACAGGAACTCCAACAACTACAGCACTATTTAACTTTGCTTCTCTTATAGATTTATCTAAAACCGTTTTTGGTATAAAAGGTCTAGCTCCATCGTGTACAATAACTATGTTACAATTATAATCGAGTCTTTTTAATCCATTATAAACGGAGTCTTGTCTTTCTTTTCCTCCGTGAGCTATTTTTATATTTTTATACATATACTTATTTATTATATGTTCCACGAAAAACGCTTCTTCATCTTCTCTAATAACAACTACTATTTCATCTATATTTTCATTATTGTAAAAAGCATCTATTGTGTAAGCTATAACTTCCTTATCATACATTTTTATAAACTGCTTATTTATATTCATATTCATTCTACTTCCAGTACCGGCAGCTACTATAACAACGCTATTCATTTAATCACCTCTTTATCATTTAAAAATTCATTTCACTCATGTCGCCAACGGCCTTGAAAAACAGGCCCGTTGCTCAAATATAAAAAGTCTTCAATTTTGTATATTGAAGACTTTCTTATACTAACTTATCTTTGGTTTCCCAAATATCATTCTGCCTGCAGGAGTTTGTAGTACAGATGTTACTAGTACATTAATTGTTTCTCCCATATGTTTTTTTCCGCCATCAACTACTATCATAGTTCCATCATCTAAATATGCTATTCCTTGGTTTGACTCTTTTCCTTCTTTTACGACTTGAACTACCATTTCTTCTCCTGGTATAGCTACTGGTTTTATGGCATTAGCCAATTCATTTATATTTAAAACCTCTACACCTTGAAATTGAGCTACTTTATTTAAATTATAGTCATTAGTTACTACTTTAGCATTTAATACTTGCCCTAGTTTTAATAACTTACTATCTACTTCTGCTATATCTTCAAAATCTCTTTCGCTTATTTCTACATCTATATTAAGCTCTTTTTGTATTATATTTAATATATCTAATCCTCGTCTTCCTCTTACTCTTTTTAAATCATCAGATGAATCTGCTATGTGTCTTAGTTCTTCTAGTACAAATGAAGGTATTATAAGCTTACCCTCTATAAATCCAGTTCTACATATATCTGCAATTCTACCATCTATTATTACACTTGTATCTAGTATTTTTGCTGGTATCCTACTATTATCTTTTTTAGACGCTTTTTCTTTTAGCGTACTGGATAATTTGTTCAAAGGATTCATATTAGCTATTTCATCTTTGTTTTTTAGTGCTATATTAATACCTAAATATCCCATTATACCATAGGTGATAACCGCTAGGGTTCCTCCCAGTATAGGTATTTGTATAGACATTAATAATTGGCTTATAAGATATGCTATTAACAACCCTATTATAAGTCCCATAGACCCTACTAATATATCTCCAGATGGATATTTAGATATTTCTTTATCTATAATTCCAACTAACAATTTTATACCATTTATTATCCAAGGCGCTACTATATAAAATATTAGCCCTAATACTAATCCAGCTACTATAGAACCTATTATTACTTTTAAACCAGAATCCAATGCATATTGCGGAAAAGTTTTAATTACAGAAAAATAAGTGGCGACACCTGTCGTTACTCCAACTAACCCAATTAAGCCGCGTATTATTCTGAGTACCAAATCGTCACCCCCTCGTTTTTTAATATTATAAGCTATATATTACATTATCTCAACCTATTTTATAATTCACTATACCATTTTAACTCTAATTTAGAGGTTATATAGTGCCATAATATTATAATCTTACCTAATTGACCAAGGTATATTTTAATATTATAATAACTTATAGGGTGAGGTGATAAAATAATGTCTAATTTCAATTTTTCAGATTTTAAAGTTCAAGTTGATGAATCTTTATTAAGACACAAAAGTATACTAGATATAGTGTCTAAATCAGCAGAAAGTAGCGCCAAAATAAATAGAGCAATAATGAAATCTGTAACTTCATGTGGTTGTATAGAAATTCAAGCTAAAAGACAAGATATACCAAATGATATAACATTTGCTGATCTATCAAAATACATGGATAGCCACATAAATGGCTCCTTATGCAGTCAATGTAGAGAAAAGATAGAAGAAGAATTAGGTACTCATCTATTTTATATAACAGCAATATGTAACTTGTTAGGTATTGAACTTGAAGATGTACTAAAAAAAGAAAGTTCGAAACTAAAAACACTTGGTATATTTAGTTTATTATAACATTGGGGCTTATAAGCCTCTTTTTTTTATATTTATATATGCCTATCTATTAAAACTAACTGTTGCATTTTTATAAGTCCATTTTTTATATGTTTAGCTCTTATTTCACCTATGCCTTCAACATTATCAAGTTCTTCTATAGATGCCGTTAATATATTTTGAAAATCTTGAAAATAATTAACTAGATTTTCTATTATATTAGATGGGAGTCTATGTATTTTATTTAAAATTCTATATCCCTTTGTTTTTACTGCCATATCCATATTTTCTGAAAAACCTACATGACCAAGAAGCCTTGCCATATTACCTAAATCTATTAATTCTTCAGAAGATAAGCATCTTATTTTCTTTTTAAAAGATTCAAATGTAATATCTCCTCTTTTATAGTCACTAAATACCTTACGCTCTTCTCTTTTAGCATTTCCTATTAACTCTTCTAGTTGCATGCTAACTAGGACGCCTTCATTTCCTAGCTCTATTATATATTTTTCTATTATATCTACTATTCTCATAACCATTTCCATCTTTTGAATAACTATAGCTACATCATATAATGTTACTAAATCCTTAAACTCCAATGCATTTAAATTTATCATAGCTTGATCAAGAACAGCTTTATATTTTTCTAGTGTTTGTAATGCCTGATTAGCTTTTGTAGATACCTTAGATGTATCTTCAACTACATACTTTTTATCTCCTTGATATACTGTTATTATGTTTCTTCTTTGAGATATAGATATAACAATCGAATTAGTCTGCCTTGCTACTCTTTCAGCAGTTCTATGCCTTGTTCCTGTTTCTGAAGTTTGTATAGAATAATCTGGTATTAATTGTGCGTTAGCATAAATTATTCTTTTTAAATCTGAGCTCAATACTATTGCTCCATCCATTTTAGCAAGTTCATATAAGTGAGCTGGAGAATATTCAGAGTTTATATTAAACCCACCATCTACAATCTTCATAACTTCATCACTGCCTGCTATAACTATTAAACCTCCAGTTTTAGCTCTTAATACGTTTTCTAATCCTAACCTTAATAGTGTTCCAGGTGCTATCATTTTTAATGTTTGAAGTGAGCTCTTGTTTTGTAAAAATGTGTCTCTCATTAACTATGCCCCTCCAATGCTACATTAATTGCTTCTCTTACATTTTCTACAGGCCATATATTGACCCCCTTAATTTCCTCTAACGAGTTGTAATTACTCTTAGGTATTACTATTTTTTTAAATCCTAGTTTTTTGCATTCAATTATTCTCTTATCAATAAAACTAACAGCCCTTACTTCTCCTGTTAACCCTACTTCTCCTATAACTACAGTTTTTTCATCTATTTCTATATTTCTAAAACTTGATGCTATAGATACTACTATTCCTAAATCCATAGCTGGCTCACTTACTTTTATTCCTCCAACTACATTTATATAAACATCTTGATTTTGTATTTGCATTCCTACTCTTTTTTCTAAAACGGCCATAAGAAGTCCTACACGATTATAATCTACTCCTGTGGCTGTTCTTTTAGGTATTCCAAAACTTGTAGGTGCTACCAATGCCTGAAGTTCTAAAAGCATAGGTCTTGTTCCTTCTACAGTAGCTACAATAACTGATCCAGATACACCCTTTGGTTTTTCGGATATTAATATTTTTGATGGATTTTCTAACTCCACAAGACCTACATCTCTCATTTCAAAGACGCCTAATTCATTAGTTGATCCAAATCTATTTTTAACTGCTCTTACCATACGATAAGTATTAAATCTTTCTCCTTCAAAATATAAAACTGTATCTACCATATGCTCTAAAAGCTTAGGGCCTGCTAGTGAACCTTCTTTTGTTACATGCCCAACTATAAAGGTAGATATACCTATTTTTTTAGATATTTTCATAAATCTAGATGTTCCTTCTCTTACTTGACTAACGGTTCCTGGGGCTGAAGTTATGTCTGGGTTAAATACTGTTTGTATAGAATCTACTATTATTAAGTCTGGTTTTATACTATCTAAGTATCTTTCTATTATATTCAGATTATTTTCTGCTAGCACATATAAATTATCTGAATTTATACCCAATCTTTTTGCTCTCATTTTTATCTGATATATAGATTCTTCTCCCGATATATACAATACTTTTTTACCGCTTTGCGATACATTATTGGATACTTGAATTAGTAAAGTAGATTTACCTATGCCTGGATCCCCTCCTACTAATACTAGAGATCCTTTTACTACTCCACCACCTAAGACTCTATCGAGTTCCTTTATATCGGTAGAAAATCTTTCTTCTTCTTTTACTTCTAACGAATTTATACTTACTGGTTTTGCTGAATCCTTGTCTATAGAAAATACTTCTTTAGATGCCTTTTTATCCTCTATTTCTTCAATAAATGTATTCCATTTCTCACATTCGGGACATTTGCCTAACCATTTAGAGTTTTCATATCCGCACTCTTGGCATACATACTTAGTTTTTATCTTAGCCATTTAATCACCCTTGACATTATTTATACTATTATTTTAACACAACACTTGGAAAAAAATGTGTATTTAATGTTAAATTAAATTTTAAAAATAAAGGACTCATATGAGCCCTTATTCTAAATATTTTTATTTTCAAATACCATTTCACTATTTTTCTCTTTAACTAAAACTGTATCTCCACTTTTTATTGTTCCTTTTAATATTTCTTCAGATAAATTGTCTTCTAACTTCTTTTGTATTGCTCTTTTAAGTGGTCTAGCTCCATAATCAAGATCAAAACCTTCTTTAGCTAATAATTTAATTGCATCATCGCTTAATTCTAAGGTTATATTCATATCTTTTAGTCTAGATATAACATCCTTTGTCATTAGTTTTACTATTTTTCCTATATGTTCTTCATTTAAAGAATGGAATACTATCATATCGTCTATTCTGTTTAAAAACTCTGGTCTAAATTTTTGTTTTAACTCAGACATTATATTTTCTTTCATTTTTTCATATCGTGATTTTTCTTCCTGGCTATTATCTTTATTAGTACTAAATCCTAATGTCTTTTGTTTGGATATTGTATGTGCTCCTACATTTGATGTCATTATTATTATTGTATTTTTAAAATCTACCGTTCTTCCCTTAGAGTCAGTAAGCCTTCCATCATCTAGTATTTGAAGTAATATATTAAATACATCTGGATGAGCTTTTTCTATTTCATCAAATAAAACCACTGAATATGGCTTTCTTCTAACCTTTTCTGTTAGTTGACCTCCCTCATCATGACCTATATATCCTGGAGGAGAGCCAACTAATCTAGAAACAGCATGTTTTTCCATATATTCAGACATGTCTATTCTTATAATAGAGTTTTCATCTCCAAATTGAACCTCAGCTAAAGCTTTAGATAGCTCTGTTTTACCTACACCAGTAGGTCCTAGAAATAAGAATGATCCTATTGGTCTCTTTGGATCCTTAAGTCCTGCTCTAGCTCTTCTTATTGATTTAGATATAGATTCAACCGCCTGTTCTTGACCAATAACTCTATTGTGTAGTATTTGTTCTAGATTTAATAACTTTTCACTTTCTTCTTTAACCAATCTAGTTACAGGTATTCCTGTCCACGAACCTACTACCTGAGCTATAACTTCAGGATCAACTACATCTGAATATTTAGAGGCACTTCTCCAATTTTCTTTTAAATTATTTAAGTTTTCTTTTATTTCTCTTTCTTCATCTCTTATTTTAGCAGCCTTTTCAAAATCTTGACATCTAACTGCTTCTTCTTTTTCTTTAGATATAAATTCTAATTTATCTTCTAATTCTTTTAATTCTTTTGGAGCAGTATTTTCTTTTAATTTAACCTTTGATGCTGATTCATCTATTAAATCTATAGCCTTATCTGGCAAGTATCTATCACTTATATATCTAATAGATAAATCTACCGCAGCTACTATAGCTTCATCAGTTATTTTTACTTTATGATGTGCTTCATATTTATCTTTTAGTCCTTGTAAAATTTTAATAGCATCTTCCTTACTTGGTTCTCCTACATTAACAGGTTGAAATCTTCTTTCTAGAGCTGCATCTTTTTCTATATACTTTCTATATTCTTCAATAGTAGTTGCTCCTATAATTTGTACCTCACCTCTAGCTAGTGCTGGTTTTAGTATATTAGACGCATCCATAGCTCCTTCACCCGAAGAACCAGCTCCTACTATTGTGTGTAGTTCATCTATAAATAGCATTATCCTTGAAGATTTAATTACCTCATCTAATACATTTTTTATTCTTTCTTCAAACTCTCCTCTATATTTAGCACCTGCAAGCATAGAACCTAAATCTAATGTATATACAACCTTATCTTTTAGTATCTCTGGGACATCTCCTGCCGATATCTTTGAAGCCAATCCTTCAACTACAGCTGTTTTTCCTACTCCTGGATCTCCTATTAATACAGGATTGTTTTTTGTTCTTCTGCTTAGAATTTGTATAACTCTTTGAATTTCTTCATCCCTTCCTATAACTGGATCTAATTTGCCTTCTTTAGCATATAAAGTTAAATTTCTTCCATACTTTTCTAAAGTTGGCGCATTTATATTTGATTTTTCTTTATTATACGTGTTTTTTGGAGATTCACTTGGATTAATTTCTATTCCCATCATACTTACAACTTTCTCTGCAACTAATTTAATATCTATTCCCTTATTTAATAGTATTTTAGCTCCTATTCCTTCTCCTTCTTGAATAATCCCTAGTAATATGTGCTCTGTTCCTATATAACTAGTTTTTAGAGTATTAGCAAACATTCCTGATAACTCTAGTATTCTCTTGCTCCTAGGGCTTAATGATATTTCTCCTACGTTAGGATTTCCCTGTCCTTCTATTTCAATTATTTTATTTTTTATATAATCTTCATTTATTCCTATGTCGTTTAAAACCTTTGCTGCTATTCCTTCCTTTTCTTGTAGCAAACCTAGTAATATATGTTCACTACCAACTACTTCATGCCCTAGCTCTTTAGCAGCATTAATTGATAAATCTATAGCTTTCTTGGCTCTCTCTGTAAATTTATTTATCATAATATATACCTCCTAAATACTAAGTGATTTTCTCAAATAAATAGCTC
Organism: Sporacetigenium sp. TC11; assembly: GCF_058146105.1. Classification (NCBI taxonomy): domain Bacteria; kingdom Bacillati; phylum Bacillota; class Clostridia; order Peptostreptococcales; family Tepidibacteraceae; genus Sporacetigenium; species Sporacetigenium sp. TC11. The sequence continues at coordinate 57,392 of NZ_JBYVNY010000015.1, forward strand.
TATTTACGTCACGTTTAGTATAATCACTTGATTTATATATTTTGGATTGATGCCCTGGCTGAACATCTACCATTAGTTTATCAATATCTCCTGTTGTTATATTGCTTATATAACCCATTTCTACTCCTAACTTTAAAGTAGATAGTAATTTTATAGCTTCTTTACTTCCTATTGTTCTAGCATTTTTAAGTATACCCAAAGATCTAAATATCCTATCTTCTAATTTTATCCCTAATTTATTTTTTAATAACTCTCTTGCATATAATTCTTTATCTATTATTTGCTTAGCCATACCCATTACATTTTCTATAGTGTCTTGTTCTCTTCTTCCTAATGTAAGTTGATTTGATATTTGATATATACACCCTGAGGAATCAGAACCTTCACCATACATACCTCTTACAGCTAAACCTAACTGACCTGAAAGTTTTAATACTTCATCTATATATCCTAATTCTGTTAATGCTGGTAGATGAACCATTACAGATGCTCTCATCCCTGTACCTGTATTAGTTGGACATGCAGTTAAATATCCTAGATTCTCATGAAATGCATAGTTCAAACTTTCTTCTAATATATCATCTATTTTGTCAGCCATATCCCAAGCCTTATCCAACTCGATTCCATTCTCTAACGTCTGCATTCTTATATGGTCTTCTTCATTTATCATTATGCTTACTGTTTTATCTTTTTTTATTAAAACAGCTCCACATGGATTATTTGATAAATCCATACTTATCAAATGTTCTTCTATCATTGATTGTTTATCTATTTCATCTAAACTACTTATTTTATAAAATTCAAATTCATCCTTTAAGACTGTGTTGCTTTTTATTATTGCATCTTTGACTAAATCTATTACTTTATTACATTCTTCTTTAGTAGATTTATTGGGGAAAGAATAACTAACTAGATTTCTAGCAAGTCTTATTCTAGAACTTATAATTGCCTTATTATTATTCATTTTAATACCCCCTAATCATTTATATCTCTCTCAAGGGACTTTATTTCATCCCGTATTTGAGCTGCTTTTTCGAATTCTTCAGCTTGTATACATTTATTTAATTCAGCTCTTAGACCTCTTATCTTATTTTTTATTCTCAACTTTGCTCCTGATTTTTTAGGAACCTTACCTATATGGTCAGTATATCCATGTATTTTTTGTATCATAGGAACTACTTGTTCTTTAAATGTTAGGTAACATTCATCACATCCAAGTCTACCTATATCTCTAAACCTTTTGTAGTTGCTATTGCATTTAGGACAGGTTAATTGTTTTATATTAATAACTTCATCATTTTTGCTCTTATATGATAGACTTGAAAATATATCTTTAATAGAAAAAGGTAAATCAAGATCGAAGTTAAAGTTTATTCCTTTTTCACTTGAAGCACATTCATTACATAAATGTAAATCTCTCTTTTTTCCGTTTATTACCTCAGTATAATGGACTATAGCTTCATTTTTATTACACCTTTCACATAACATTTAAATCACCCCTTTGTATTTAATATACCTATTAATATGTTTTTTAAAATATTAGCCCTAATTTTTTCTTTTATTCCCTTTATAGGTATATTAAGCGATTTATCATCTACTGCATTTAAAATTATTTGTGACTCTCTAAAATTTATAGTACCCAACTCATATAATCCATCTACTATTCTTTTTGATTCTCTAAATGAGATTTCATCACTTAATTTTTCATTTATAATATTTAATATATATTGAACTTTATTTTGATTAAATCTAGCTATTTGTACATACCCACCTCCTCCTTTTCTGCTTTCTATGTGATATCCTTTTTCTATAGTAAATCTCGTTGTCAAAACGTAATTTATTTGTGATGGAGCACAATTAAATAAGTTAGCCAATTCATTCCTTTGTATTTGTATAGTACTTTCCTCTTTCATGAGATTTTTTATAAAATCTTCAATTATATTTGATATAGATGACATATGAACCACCCTGCTTTTTATTTATTGACTTTCTTTGACTACTATTATATAACCTACTTTTTGTTTTTCAAAGCCTATTTTTAGCTTATTTTAGGCCATTTTCCTATTGTTTTTTCCAATATATATGTATTTCTTTATTTTTTCTAATTAAATTTAATTTATTCTCAATAATAAAACTCCAAGCTACGCTTGGAGTTTATTGTAAATTACTTGTTTATTTTTTGTTTTGCTTCTTCTACTATTTTAGATGCTAATTGAGATGGAATTTCTTCATATCTTTCAAATTCCATCTCAAAATAACCTCTACCCTGAGTCATTGATCTTAAATCTATTGCATATCTAAATGTTTCAGCTTGAGGAGCTTGAGCATATATTACTTGCTTTCCTTTTTCATCAGGCTCCATGCCTAATATTCTTCCTCTTCTTTTATTTACATCTCCTATAACATCTCCCATGTACTCTTCTGGAACTACAATCTTTAAATTCATTATAGGTTCTAATAATACAGGTTTTGCCATTTCTATACCTTTTTTAAATGCTGCGCTAGCTGCCATTTTAAATGCCATTTCTGATGAATCTACATCATGATAAGAACCATCATATAAAGTAGCCTTTATATTTGTAACAGGAAATCCTGCTAATGCTCCTGATTCCAAAGATTCTCTCAGTCCTTTTTCAACAGCAGGTATATATTGCTTAGGAACTGAACCACCAAATATCTTTTCTTCAAATATAAAATGTTCTTCTCCTGGCTCAAATATTATCTTTACATCTCCATATTGACCATGGCCTCCAGATTGTTTTTTGTGCTTTCCTTGTACATCTGCTTTAGCTTTTATAGTTTCTCTATAAGGCACTTTGATATCTCCTAATATTACGTCTACACAAAATTTATCTTTCAATCTGCTTTTAATAGAGTTGATGTGTAGTTCTCCTTGACCTCCTATTAATGTTTGTTTTGTCTCTGTATCTCTATACCAATGTATAGTTGGGTCTTCTTCAACTAACTTATGAAGTCCTGAACCTATTTTTTCTTCATCACCTTTATTTTTAGGTTCTATAGCAAAATATATTTGTGGTTTTGGAAACATCATATTTAATATAGGCTCATCATTAATATCTGTTGATAAAGTATCTCCTGTTTGTGTTTCATTTAACTTAGTTAAAATTATTATATCTCCTGCAACAGCCTTTTCTAACTCTATTTGCTCCTTATTTCTTACTGTATATATATGATTAGCTTTTTCTTTTTTAGATTTATTTGTATTAAATATTTCTGAGTCCTTAACTAGCTCTCCCTGTAATACTTTTATATATGATATCTTTCCTACAAACGGGTCTACTATAGTTTTGAATACTAAGCCTTTAAATTTATTATTATCTTCGTTTATTGAACTCGGTATATACTTCCCTACCATATCTAGTAATGCATCAGTTCCTACATTATTAGTAGTTGATCCACATATAACAGGTATTATATAACAGTTAGATATAGCTTTACTAATACCCTTATGTATATCTTCAGATGTAAATTCTTCTCCTGAGAAATACTTATCAAGCAGGTCATCATCTGTCTCTGCTATTAATTCAAATAAGTTATCTTTTATAGAAGCTATTTGATCCTGTAAATTACTTTCTAATTTAACTTTATCTTCAAGTATATCTAATATATCAACTAATTTCTGATCCTGATATATAGGTATATTAAACGGTATAACATTTTTCCCATATCTCTCTGTTAATTGATCTATTACATTATTATAGTCAGCTTTCTCGCTATCTATTTTGTTTATAAATATAATTCTAGGTGTGTTATCATCAGTCATTTCTAAAGCTTTTTCTGTACCAACTTCTAGGTTATTAGTTCCATCTATAACTATAACAGCTCCATTTGATGCGGCCATAGCAGAAACTACTTCTCCATGAAAATCAAAGTACCCAGGTGTGTCTAAAAAATTGTATTTGTAGCCATTATGTTCTATCGGTATTAACCCCATAGTATATGTCATATTAATTGCTTCATTGGGCTTTGTTATCTTGTTAGATAGTTTATTATTAAACATTATAGCTTCTACTAGATTTGTCTTCCCACAGCCACTATGACCTAAAATAACTACATTTCTTATTTTATCACTATTATAGACTTTCATATAAACACCCACCTTAACAAAATTTTTGAATATTTAACAAGGCTTTAATAATTTATATGGTATCTTCTGTCTATTTAATACTAGAAAATCAATTATTTGAATAACGTTTTCATATTTTTTCCAATATTCTCTTTATTTAATAATATTTAAGTGATATTATTAATATAGTGAGTTTTATTTTTTATTTTTTTAATTTTTTATATAATCAGGGGGGTATTATTATATGATTTTTAAATTTAGAAATGAATTAAGTGATTTGGTTCCTTATGTTCCTGGAAAACCTATAGAAGCGGTAATGAAAGAATATAATTTAAAGGATGTTATTAAACTAGCTTCTAATGAGAATCCTTTAGGTTGTTCTCCTAAGGCTAAAGAAGCAATTATAAATTTTTTAGAATTCTTAAGCTTATATCCAGATGGAAATTCAACCTTGTTAAGAGAAAAGTTATCACAAAAATATAAAATAAAACCTGGACAAGTTATTCCATCAAGTGGTTCAGACGAAATGGTAGATCAATTAGCAAAAACATTTATAGATAAAGACGACGAAGTTATAATGGCTGATATAACATTTCCTAGATATGCATCTACATGTAAGATGATGGGTGGTAACCCTATTATAATTCCTTCAAAGAATTTTACTCATGACCTCAAGTCCATGGCACAAGCCATCTCAGATAAAACAAAACTAATCTACATATGCAATCCTAACAATCCAACTGGCACAATGATTCCTACATCTGAAGTTATAAATTTATTAGAAAATACTCCATCTAGTATAATAGTTGTTTTAGATGAGGCCTATAGAGAGTATGTCACAAGAGATGATTATATGATGGATAGTGAAAAATTAATAGAAAAATATCCTAACTTAATAATACTTAGAACTTTCTCTAAAGCTTATGGTTTAGCTGCATTAAGAGTAGGCTATACAATAGCTCATGAAGATATAATATCTAACATAGATAAGGTAAGAGGACCTTTTAATGTTAACAGTTTAGCTCAAGTTGCCGCTATAGCTTCTTTAGAAGATCAAGATTTTATAAAAGAGTCTTATGATATAAATAAGAGCGGTAAAGAATATCTTTATAATGAATTTGATAAAATGAATATAAAATATTGTAAATCTGAAGCAAATCATATATTTTTAGATGTAGAACAAGATTCTAATATTGTTTTCAATAAATTACAAGAAATTGGTGTTATAGTTAGACCTATGGGAAGTACATATATAAGAGTGTCTATAGGATTAAGACACGAGAACGAAAGATTTATAAAAGAACTTACAAGAGTTTTAGAAAAAGACTTAGTTAATGCTTAAATACAAAAAAGATGTGTTTATTTAAACACATCTTTTATTTTATAATATCCAAAACTTCTTCAATAGTATTGGTAATATATTTTCCATTTCTATATTCTCTTTTAGTAACTATTATCTCTACTTGGTTACCTCTATTTACTACATCCCTAACTATATTAGGTACTTCTATAAAATAACCGATTTCATTGAAATCTTCATCCATTATAACCAATGTAGGTATTTTAACTTTTCCATCTAATTTATATCTTTCCATAAAGTTTTCATTGCCTTCTCTAGGAACAATTTTAAATTCAACATTATTATTATTTTCAGATATAGTATAAATAGCAGGTAGGTTTATCTGACAATCAGGACACCATAGCTCTGCAAATGCCAATATATTAATTTTTTTTGTTATAGACTTTATTTTATTTATTATACTTTCATCTATTTCTATGTTATTCATTATTTCTTCACATTTATTTCTATAAGGTTCATCCGACTTATTTAACAATTCTGTAAATGATATTCCACTTTTAAACAATTCTCTTAAATTCATCTAATATCTCCTCCCCTTAAAAAGTATCAATTATATTAATTATACCATTAAAGTGAAAAAATAAAAAGACTACGCGGCTACGTCCTACTCTCCCAGGCAGCTTCCCACCAAGTACCATCGGCGCTAAGGAGCTTAACTTCTGTGTTCGGAATGGGAACAGGTGTATCCTCCTTGCTATTGTAACCACAT
>NZ_JBYVNY010000016.1:0-32073 GCF_058146105.1 Sporacetigenium sp. TC11
AAACCTGATTTGCTACCATATCAAATCTTTTTGCATCTAATCCAGCAAACATACCATCCCATTTAGTTTCAACATATTCTGCTTTTACACCAAGACGCTTTGCTACTTCATTAGCTATTTCTACGTCGAAACCTGTTAAATTACCCTTTTCATCATGGAATGTGAAAGGAGCATAAGTTCCTTCAGTACCAATGCGTATTTTGCCCTCGCTCTTTATTGTTTCTAGTGAATTTTTAGATGCATCTGTACCAGCATCTTCAGTTTTTGGTGAGCATCCTGTAATACCTATCGCTAAAGTTAAAGCTAATATACTGCTCATAAATATCTTTTTCATTTTCATTTTATTGCCTCCTTTTTTATAATTAATATATTTAAAATTTTATTGCTTTTAGAGTAATTATCTTCTTATGCATTATTTATTTTCTTTATTGTGCCCTTATAATGCTCCTTTTATCTTAATTTTTCGTATAAAAAAACTTCTGCCTCGAAAAAATACAGAGGCAGAAGTTTAATTCCGCTGTTCCACTCTGATTAAGCATTAGTGCTTATCTCAATTTAGACACATTATTGTCTACTCTCTATAACGGGAGAACCCGTAACCGCCTACTAAATTTCAGCCTAACACTCACAGGGGCACTTGGGCTATAATCTTACATAAAACTCTCTCACCTATGAGTTCCTCTCTGTTATGATTCATATAGCTTACTTTTCCTGGTCACAGTGTTTGTGTATATTTAATTAAATATATTCAATTCATATCAATTTACTCGGTATTCTTCCTAAATCTTATTATAATTAAATCGTTAACAAAAATCAATAACATTTTTTAAAATTTTTATACTTAAAAATTAAAAATAAATTATGTCACTGTAATTCAGTAAAAACAAAGCTTTAACCATACTAAAACATTGTCAGCTTTATTTATACTGTTTCGATTTCTAATAAAGTCTTTTGAACTTCTTCAAACCCTATTCTATCTATCATATCCCCAAATCTTTCTTTTTTATTTCCATTTTCTTTATAGTAAAATATAGATTTTTCTACTATAGACATCATGTCATCCTTAGAAAATATACCTTCTAATGGTTCACCTAGTTTTGAACTTTTACCCCATTTCCCACCTAAAAATATTTTAAATCCTTCTTCATTTGGCTTAATTGCATTGAAATTACAATAACTTATACACTGACCACAATTTATACATTTATCGGTATCTATATATAGTGTTTTATTTTCTAATTTTGCTGCATTTACTCTACACGACATTTCAACAGAACATTTTTTGCATCCACGACATAAATCATTATCAAACAAAGGTTTTGTTTGACCCATTATACCTATATCATTAAGAGCAGGCTTTATACAGTTATTAGGACATCCTCCTATCCCAATTTTAAACTTATGAGGAAGTGTTACATCTCTTAAGCCTTCATAATACTTATCGTGCATTTCTCTAGCTAACTCTTGAGTATCACTTAATCCAAATTTACATACAGTTCCCTTACACGGCACTATAGGTCTAACTTTTGCACCTGTACCTCCGTTAAATAACCCTATTTCTTTAAGTTCTTCTACTACATTTTCTATACTTTCATATTCTATCCAAGGTATTTCTATTGAAAGTCTTGTTGTATAACTTATATATCCTCTACCATATCTCTCTGCTATTTCTGCTATTTTTTTAGTTTGATTAGTATTTGTTGTACCATCTTTAGTTACAATTCTACATGCAAAATACCCTTCTTGCCTTTGTGGTATAAAACCCATTCCTTTTAATGAAGCTTTTTCTTCCATACTGATTACGCTATTCATAGTTCCCCTTCTTTCCTCAAATTATATTAAGCTAAACTTTCCCCTGGTTGTAATACTGGTGGATTTATTTGAACAGTGTTAGGGTATTTGACTCCTGCACCTGTATTTAAAACAACTACTGTTTCACCTTCTTTTATCCAGCCACTTTCTCTCAATCTACGTGCTGCTAAAAAGCAAGATGCACCTTCTGGACATATAAATGAACCTTCTAAACTTGCTATTTTTTCTTGCTCCTTAAGTAAAGATTCATCATCTACTGATATTGCACATCCTTCAGTTTCATATAAAGCTTCTAAAACTAAGAAGTCTCCAAGAGCCTTAGGTACATTAATTCCAAATGCTACTGTTGTAGAGTTTTCCCAAAACTCTGAATGAGATTTTTTCTCTTCCCATGCTTTTACAATAGGTGCACAACCTTCTGCTTGAACTGCTACTAGTCTAGGAAGTTTTCCTTCAACCCATCCCATTGCTTTTAATTCTTTTAAGGCTTTGTAAATTCCAATAAGGCCTACGCCTCCACCAGTTGGATATAATATAACATCTGGCATTTTCCAATTCATTTGTTCCGCTATTTCTAAGCCCATTGTTTTCTTTCCTTCAATTCTATAAGGTTCTTTTAGAGTTGAAGCATCGTATATTCCTTCATTTTTAACTAATTCAGCTATTATTTTTCCAGCATCACTTATTAATCCATCTACTAAGTACAAGTTAGCACCTGATACTGCACATTCATTTCTTGTAATCTTTGGAGCATCAATTGGCATAATTATAGTAGGTTTAATACCTGCTCTAGCAGAATATAGTGACCATGCAGCACCTGCATTTCCATTGGTTGGCATTCCTAGTTCTTCTACTCCTAACTCTTTTGCCTTAGAAATTCCAACAGCAGCTCCTCTTGCCTTAAAGCTTCCTGTAGGAATAATTCCTTCATCTTTTATAAAAAGGTTATTAATATCCATATCTTTTCCAAGATTGTTAAAACTAACAAGTGGAGTCATTCCTTCACCTAACGAAACAACGTTTTCCTCACTTTCAACAGGAAGTAATTCATGATATCTCCATAAATCGTTTCTTCTTGAAACTAAATCACTACGCTTTAAGTTTTCTTTAATTGCATCTAAATCGTAATTTACAAGTAGTGGAGACCCGCATTCACATAGTTGGTTCTTATTTTCCTTATTATATTCTTTGTTACATTTTGGACAATAAAGATTTGTTATGTAGCTAAATTTCATTGTAATTCCCCCTTTATTTTAATTTTTTATATAAAAAAACCTTCTACCTCTAGAAAAATCCAGAGGCAGAAGGTTAATTCCGCGGTTCCACTCTGATTAAGCATTACTGCTCATCTTAATTTAGACACATTAATGTCTACTCTCTATAACGGGAGAACCCGTAACAGCCTACTTCTAATTTCAGCCTAACACTCACAGGGGCACTTGGGCTACAATTCTACATAGAACTCTCTCACCAATAAGTTCCTCTCTGTTATGATTCATATAACTTACTCTTCCTGGTCATAATGTTTTTATATATTTATTTTAATCTAATAAAACCATACCGATTTACTTGGTGTTCCTCTTGAATTTTATTATAATCAAATAATTAACAAAAATCAATAATATTTTTTATATTTTATATACAATTTAAAAGATATATAAAGCTACCGATAAATATATCGTTAACTTTACTTGCAAATGTTTTGATAGAGAATGAATCTAGACAATATATATTATCAAAAGGAGAAAATGCTAATAAATCTATAATCCAAATTATAGACTTGATAAATAAAAAGTAGCTTGATAATCAACTTATCAAGCTACTTTTTATTAAGGTCTTCTAGATGTTACATATACATTTTTATAATATGTACTATTTATATCAGATATTTTAACCACATCACCAGTTCTAGGTGCATGTATCATTTTTCCGTTCCCTATGTATATACCAACATGGTTTACACTTCCATTATTATCTGTATCTGAGAATATTAAGTCCCCTGGCTGAAGTTGTGACTTTGATACATATTGTCCATATTGACTTTGAGATATTGAGGTTCTTGGGATAGTTTTACCCATTGCATTTTTGTATACATACCAAGTAAGTCCAGAACAATCAAAAGTATTAGGACCTTCTGCCCCCCATACGTATTTCTTTCCAAGTTGCTTGTAAGCTAATTCTACAACAGCATCTCTTGCTTCCCCTCTTGATGGAGCTTGAGTATTTTCATTTGTATTACTTATATTAGATGTTAAATATGAATTTGAAACCCACCCTACTAATCCACCTGATGTTTTTATCTTTGTCCAAGTTCCACTTTTCTCTAATATATCTACTATTTGTCCACTGCTTAATGATCCAACTTTAGAATATGAAGTTGATGGACCGGTTCTTACATTCAATGATGATGCTGTAACTTTAGCTTTTCCTTGAGAAACTTGTGTGCTGCTTGCAGAATCCCCTTTGCTTATGTAGTCCCCTGATGCCCATCCTGTCTTCCCATCACTTAGTCTTATGTTATACCACCCATTTGCTGAAGATAATATTTCCACTTTATTACCTTTATATAACGTTGTTATTTTGCTATAACTAGTTCCCGCTCCAGTTCTTACATTTAATGCACTTGCTGTTATAGTTCCTATTTCTTGTGCATAAGATTCGCTTGCACTTACACCTAAGCTTAAAGCAGACAAACTTATAGCTGCAACTATAGTACCTTTGTTCATTATACATCCTCCTTGTTACGGTAATTTCTTACTTATTACAAAGAAGAAACTTTTCATCAATTTTCTGAAAACTTCCCCTAGTAATTTCTCATGTTTTTATAATAACGAAGAATTGTGGGGAAAATGTGTAGAAGATGTTAGATATTGTAATATTATTTTTGATATATTTATGAAAATCTCATAAGTTCCACACAATTTATGTTTATATTTATATCTATAATATATTTATTGCACGAAAGGAGAATAGAGATGTCTATAAAAAATCAAACTTTACATGTCAAAGATATGGTATGTAATTCATGCGAAAGAATAATTGAAAAAGATCTTAAAAAGTTAAATGGGGTTAAAGATGTTAAAGCAAGTTTTAAAACTTCAACAGTTACAATTGATTATGACCCGGATTGGTGTTCTTCTTTAGATATAAAAAAAACAATAACAAAATCTGGATATACTGTGGCAGCTACTTCTCATTCTAAGGATAATTCTTCACAGTTTATGGTTAATGCTATACTGATAGTTGGATTACTCTTTGTTATGACAAAACTAACATCAATATCTAACTATTTTAATATATCATCAATATTAGATTCAAATGTAACTTACCTTGTTCTTTTCATAGTTGGCCTTTTATCATCACTTCACTGTGTTGGTATGTGCGGAGGAATAATGTTATCTCAAAGTTTGTCTCAAAATAGTATAAAAGCACCTTTATTATATAATCTAGGTAGAGTTGTATCATATACAATACTTGGAGGGGTAATAGGAGCACTTGGATCTGTTCTTTCAATAAATACTAGCACATCAATTATAATTTACATAATTGCTGGGGTATTTATGGTAATTCACGGTGCAAATACTATGGGGTTCACAGTTTTTAGAGGTCTTAATTTTAGATTGCCTTTTCTTTCTAAATGTTCGCCAAATACGTCAAAATCCACTCCTTTTGTAGTTGGTTTATTAAATGGATTTATGCCATGTGGTCCACTACAAACAATGCAGTTATTTGCTTTAAGTACAGGTAGTATGACTCAAGGGGCTTTAAGTATGTTTATATTTTCAGTAGGTACAGTTCCTTTAATGTTAATATTTGGTTCTATCGCAAATTCATTAAGTAAAAATACTAGTAAAAAATTAATAAAGTTTAGTGGTGCTTTAATAGTAGTTTTAGGTTTAGTTACTGCAAATAGAGGTCTTGCATTAACTGGAATAGATTTAAATCCACTGAAGAACTTTAATAACTATATATCATCAACTGGTAATTCTGTAGAAGATCTTAATGAAGGCTATGCAGTTGCCACTATCGAAGATGGAGTTCAAACACTTAGACTTACTGCTGATTATTCTGGATATACTCCTAGCCTAGCGTATATTCAAAAAGGGATACCAACCAAACTTATTATAGATGGAAAGCAGATATCAGGATGTAATAATACTATAATTATACCTGCTTTAAATGTAGAAAAAGAGTTGCAAAAAGGTGAAAATGTAATAGAAGAATTTACTCCAGAAAATACTGGCAGTATAGATTATAGCTGTTGGATGGGAATGATTAACGGTAGTATTGAAGTTGTAGATGATATATCTAACATAAAGTAATTCATATAAACTAATTATATAAATAAAAAACCAGCATCTTATGAAGATGCTGTTTTTGGTTTTGACTATGTTTTTTATTTTTCAAAGACTAATCCAAAATGATATGGTAAAAGCTCAACCTGTTTTTTAAAAGTAAAACCTACCTTCTCTGCCCATTCAATAATCATTTCAGGTCTAGGTCTAATTTCAAGAGATGGCCATCTTGGAGTTTCTTCGTGTATCCAGTGTATTACCCTTATTTTCCCTTTATAGTTTAATGTGTCATAAACATGATGAAGCAATTTAACGGGTTCTTCACAGTGTAGAATATTAAATAAAGTAACATAATCAATTTCTTCTTTATACTTTTCTAAAGCCTTTGCAGTAGCTTCAGTAGAAATATCACCTTGAATAATATCCATATTTAAGATGTTACTTTGCTTAATCTTTTCATTGCAAATGTCTACCATATTAGCATCAATATCTATACCAATGGCAGTTCCACTCATTAGATTGGCAGCAGGTAGTAAAAACGTTCCATAGCCACAGCCTATATCAATTAAATTTCTAGTATTATTATCTATTTCTAATTGTTCTAGTGTTTCTAGAGGATTAAAGAATGTATCCCAAAGTTGTTCCGATGGCATTCCTGATTCTCTATATTTCATTTTAACAACCAAAATATTTTACTAACTAATTTTTAAACATAGTATTCTACATCAAACTCTTTCTTCATTTTGAATTCTATAAATACTTTATCTCTTATTTTTAAGAATTCCTCACTAGTTCTATCTCTTTTTCTTTTCATAGGTACATCTATTATATTTTTTATTTTTCCTGGACCAGGTGTCATAATAACAATTTTGTCTGCAAGAAATACTGCTTCCTCAATATCATGGGTAACAAATATTATTGTTTTTTTCTTTTTCTCCCATATACTAGATATTTCATCTTGCATGTTCATCCTTGTCATTGCATCTAGCGCTCCAAAAGGTTCATCCATAAATATTATTTCTGGATCAACTGCCAATGCCCTTGCAATAGCTACCCTTTGTTGCATACCACCAGAAAGTTGACTTGGATGATGTTTGCTAAATTCAGAAAGTCCTACAAGTTCAATAAATTCATCAGCAATTTTACTTCTTTCTTCTTTACTTATCTTTTTAGCTTCAAGTCCAAGCTCCACATTTTTCTTAACACTTCTCCATGGCAATAATCCATAGTTTTGAAATATTGTTACATAATTTGAAGAAGGTTCTTGAACCTTATTGTTATTAATAAAGATTTCTCCAGTAGATGGTTTATCAAAACCAGCAATTAAATTTAAAAGTGTAGATTTTCCACATCCACTAGGGCCTAAAAGACATATAAATTCTCCCTTTTCAATAGTTAAATTTACATTATCAAGTGACTTGAATTCTCCACCTTTATTGTTTTTATATATCTTTGATACGTCGTTAATTTTAATAAACATTTTGCTCCCTCCCAGGTTCTGAAGCAATACCCCATGTTTTTCCTACCCATTTTTCAAAAACTGTTATCAATTTATCTAATAGCAACCCAAGAACTCCTATAAATATCATTGCAGAAAGCAATATATCAGATCTCATTGAGTTTCTAGCATCTATTATTAAATATCCAAGACCTGATTGAACTCCAATCATCTCTCCTGCAACAAGGAATACCCAAGCTGACCCAAGAGCAAGATGAAGCCCAGTAACTATATTTGGAAATGCTGCTGGAAGTACAATTTTAGTTAATACAAAAGGCTGCTTAATTCCAAAATTTCTAGCAACTTTTAAGTATGTTTTATCTACCTTTTTTACAGCTGATACTGTAGAAAGTAACACTGGAAAAAATGCTGCTATAAATATTATTGCTACTGCTGGAATATCACCAATTCCAAGCCATAATACTATAAATGGAAACCAAGCAATTGGAGATATAGGTCTTAGTATTTGAACTATAGGATCAAATATATCCCAAATTTTTTGAAACCACCCTAGTATAAGTCCTAGAATTACTGCCAATATAACAGCACTAGAATATCCTACAAAGAACCTAAGTAGACTTACCTTAATATGAGTAAATAGCGTTCCGTTTACAAGAAGTTCCTCCATAGCCTTTATAACCATTAAAGGAGATGGTAAAAGAGAAGATTCGTATCTTCCAGATAATACTATAGCTTGCCATCCTATTAAAATAATCCCCAGTCCTATAATCACATTTATTAACTTTTTAAATTTGCCCATGTTATTACTCTGCCTTTTCAATTAATGAGCTGTCGACAAATTCGCTATACTTAGGAGGATTTTCTAATAACTTCATAGTTTTTAGGTAGCTTGCTAGTTTATCATAGTCTTTTTCATTAAGTTCTAAATCTGTATAACTTGTAGATTCTAAAGATAAATCAAGTACACTTTTATCTACCGACATATACTTAAGTGCAATTTCTTGTACTTTAGCATCTTTAGCTTCTGCTATTTCTCCTGCTTTAACATAACCATTTACAACTTCTTGTGCTATATCCTTATTGTTCTTTATAAAGTCATTACTTAATACTAACGCACAACATACTGAATCTGCCCATAATTCATTTGATTGAACTAGTGTCTTACCCTTACCATTTATTACAGATTTAGCTCCAAAAGGTTCAGCAACTATATATCCTGCTATACGCCCTTCTGCTAATGCAGCTGGCATTTCTGCTGGTGGAAGTTCAACTACATTTACATCTGAATATTTCATACCTTCGTTTTCAAGCATTTGGTATAATAATATATTCATTGTTGAAAATCTTTGAGGTATTGCAACAGTTTTTCCTTTTAAATCTGCTGCATTATTTATATCGTTAGCAACTGTAACATTAATTCCATCTCTATGCCCTAGTGCAACAGCCTTTAAATCAATTCCTTGTTCCTTTGCTTTCATTGCAAGTTGAACTAATACAGATGCACCGTCTACCTTACCAGTGTTTAGAGCATCCATTAATTCTGGCCAAGTTCCATATTTTACAAGTTCTATATCAACATTTTCAGGTAAATCTTTGCTAATTATTTCCTCTTCTACATATAAAGGTACTGAGTGAGTTATAGGTAGATAAGCTATTTTAACTACTTTCTTTTCAGATTCTGTTTCAGTAGCTTTAGTACTAGTACATGCAGTTAATCCTAATATTGAAATTAATGCAAGTGAACCTATTATAGCCTTTTTCAATTTTTTCATTTAAAAACAACCCCCAATTTTATAATTTTATTCCCAGCCAAGGGATTTTCTTTTTTCTTTTAAATCTTCTATTATTTTATTTGCTAGTTTTATTGGATCAACTTCTACATTCATAGTAGAACCTAATGTTTCCTTTGTTCCATAATATAAGAAGTTCATAACATTATCTGATCCCTGTACTGGTGCATGAACACAGTGATATGAGTTGACACCATTTAATCTAAAGCCTAGTGCTGCTCCTATTCCTTTTTCATTTGACCACTCTGGACTTGCAAATGCAAAAGGCATATCCTTAATTGCTTTTCCTGCTGCACCTGCTATGCCTCCAAACATTGCTGAAGCTCTAGCATTATCTATACATTCTCCCATATGCCAAACTGGTGGAAGATCATGTTGTAAGAAACCTTTTAAGCCTTCTCCTGTTTTTTCTAATGCTTTTGTATTACATAACCCTAGCTTTAATAAAGGGAATGAAGCACAACCGTTAGTTAAAACAAGAACATTATTTTTTATTAATGTCTCTGCAACATCTACAACTGCTTTCTCATAAATTACTCTTGGATTATTACATCCTACAAGATTAGCGATACCTAAGATTTTTCCACTCTCTAATGCCTCTAAAATTGGTTTCATTCCTCCAAATCTACTTTGTATATATTCAACTGAAAAACCAACCTCAGCCTCTACTTCATATGGTGGAATAAATACTGGTATATCTCTTCTGTCTGCAAAGCTTTCAATTGCTCTTGTAACTATCTTTCTAGCAATAGTCTTGGTTTCGCCTATATTAGAATGATCATGATTATACGCATAGTGTTCTGCACCTGGAAGTCTTGCTGAATCGCTTGTTGTAACCATTGTTGTCTTATGACATCTTGCAACATCCATAATTGATGGGTATACATCTTGAACATCTGCAACCCAAAGATCCAATGCTCCTGTTCCAACAACAAGTTCAGCACCAATTGCATTTGATAATGGAATTACCTCGTTGTATCTGTACATTGCTGCAAGACCAGAACAACATATTCCATAGAATCTAATTCCTTTTGCTCCATGTTTTTTAGCTAAGTTAATAAATTCTTCAGTCTGACCTTGCTTTACTATTTCGCTTACAAGAACAGGTAAATGACCGTGAACTGCAATATTAACATATCCTTCCTTTAATGCCCCAACATTCACTTTTGAAGTCATTCTGCCACCTATACCGAATAAGCTATCTGTTCCAATAGCAGAACCAACAACACCTGAGAACACAAATGAAAGGCCACATCTTAAAAATTGTTTCATAACATTTTCCCAGTCTCCATCTGTTCCCGTACCTGTTCTATGAAGTGCTTCAAAAACTTCATGATATGCTCCTATAGGAAGAATATCCATATCAGCCCAAACTTTCTTTCTTTCTTCAGTTGCAGCTGCTTGAATTGTTCTAAATTCTCCTGGTACAGTTCTTGATAAATCTTCTAATAAAATATCTGCAAGCTCTAATGCAAGCTCATTAATTGTCTTTCCTTCTGTATCTAATCCAAACTGAACTGCTGTTTTTTTTACTTTTTCTTCTCCTAAAATAGGTAAATCAAGTTTGCCTTCTGCTGCAAACTTCATGGCAAGAAGTACTTCTCTTGCATGAACCCCATGTGCTGCTACCCCTGCTGCCATACTTCTTAATAAGTTTCTAGCAACTATAAGATCTGCATCAGCTCCACATACTCCCCTTGGGCTTTTTTTAGTAATTTTACAAGGTCCCATGCAGCAATTTCTACAACATACACCTGCAAGGCCAAAACTACATTGAGGTTTTTGAGCATCAAATCTATCAAAAGTAGTATCACATCCTATTTGTTCCATACGTAACATCATTTCTTTCACTGCTGGATCTGGAGTTTGATCAAGAACATCTTGCTTTGATGCAAAAGTCTTTCTATATTCAGCTACCGCTTCCAAATAATCATTAACTTGTGACCCGTGATGATGGTGATGACCGTGTTCATCATGAGAATGTGTGTGATGATACCTGTGAGTTTCTTTAAATTTCATTGTTTAAAACCTCCCCATTTTGATGTCCATATTTCTAAACTTTGTTTAATTAAAATCCATATTTTTTCTACTAAATTAATATTCCTATTACCCTATGTGTTTACTAGGAATTAATAATTACTATTAAATTTACAGTACAGATAAATTTTTGTCAATATATATTCTACCTGCTAGAAAATATATTTTATTGTCAGTTCAGTGTTCCATCTATACTCTAAGTAATATACCATATACTCGTATAAGGTATATTACTTGTTAAATATATAATAAGCTGAAATTATGTGAATTTTATGAAGAACAAATATTTTTATCATTTTAATAATGAAAAAGAACCCTACTAAATAATCTAGTAGAGTTCTTTAATCTATATAAATTGTTTTAAGGGGCAAAGATATTTTTATTTATATGGCTTAAAACCTCTAAGCCTTAACGCATTAGCTAAAACTGAAACTGAACTTAATGCCATTGCAGCTGCTGCAAATATTGGATTTAATTGTGGGCCTCCAAATATATGAAGTATACCTGCTGCTATAGGTATACCTATAACATTATATCCAAATGCCCAGAATAGATTTTGCTTTATATTTCTTATTGTACTTTTACTTAACTTAATAGCTGTTGGAACATCCATTAAATCACTTCTCATAAGTACTATATCAGCCGATTCCATTGCAACATCAGTACCAGAACCTATTGCTATACCGATATCTGCTTGAGCAAGCGCTGGAGCATCATTTATTCCATCTCCAACCATAGCAACTTTTTTACCTTCTAATTGAAGTGTTTTAACTTCATTTGCCTTATCTTGAGGAAGTACTTCTGCAAGTACTCTATCTATTCCAACTTGTTTTGCTATTGCATTTGCAGTCTTTTTGTTGTCTCCTGTTATCATAGCAACTTCTATACCCATTTCGTGTAGCTTTTGTATAGCCTTTGCACTACTTTCTTTAACAACGTCTGCAACTGCTATAATACCAGCTAACTTATTATCAATTGCTATATACATAGGTGTTTTACCTTCATGTGCTAATCTATCACTTTCACTTTCTAAACTTTCTAAGGAGATATTTCTATCTACCATTAATTTTCTATTTCCTAATAATATTAAGCTATTTTCTATTTCAACTTCTATACCATGTCCTGGTATCGCTTTAAATTTTTCTACCTTAAGAATTGGTAAACTTTCTTTTTCTCCAGCTTTAACTATTGCTTCTCCAAGTGGATGTTCTGATCCCTTTTCTGCACTTGCTGCAATTTTTAAAAGTGTGTTTTTATCTACAACATCAGTCACTACTATATCTGTAACCTCAGGTTTTCCTTCAGTTATAGTACCTGTTTTATCAAATACTATAGTATTTATTTTATGAGCAGTCTCAAGTGCTTCTCCACCTTTAATTAAAACACCATATTCTGCACCTTTTCCTGTACCAACCATTATTGCAGTTGGAGTTGCAAGACCTAATGCGCAAGGACAAGCTATAACTAAAACTGCTATAAATATTGTAAGTGAAAATACTATGCTTTCTTCACTAAAGTACCAAGCTAAACCTGATAAAGTGGCTATAACAAATACTATAGGTACAAAGTAACCTGATACTATATCTGCCATTTGTGCTATAGGTGCTTTTGATCCTTGAGCATCTTCAACAAGTTTTATTATTTGTGCAAGTGCTGTATCACTTCCTACTTTTGTAGCTCTAAATTTAATAAATCCATTTTTATTTATACTTGCACCTATTACTTTATCTCCTTTGTTCTTTTCAACAGGTATACTTTCTCCTGTAAGCATTGATTCATCTACTGATGTGTGACCTTCTACAACCTCACCATCAACAGGTATTTTTGCACCTGGTTTAACTAATATTACATCTCCTACTTCAACTTCTTCTATAGGTATTTCTATCTCTTTATCATCTTTTATTATTATTGCCGTTTTAGGCACTAGACCCATAAGTTTTTTTATAGCTTCACTTGTTCTTCCCTTTGAAACTGCCTCAAGTGATTTTCCAAGTAATACTAATGCTATTATTATACCTGCTGTTTCAAAATACATATTTTCTACAGCTTCAAATTCTCCAATAGATATTCTATATGCTGAGTAGAAGCTATATAGTACAGCAGCTGATGTACCCATAGCTATTAAAGAGTCCATATTTGGACTTTTATTTAGTATAGCTTTTGTTCCACTTGTGTAGAATTTATATCCTGCTATGACTATTGGTATCGTCAAGAATATCTGTGTTAATGCAAAATTCATTGGATACATCATAGGGTCTATCATCTCAGGTATTGGAAGTTCAGGGAACGGTGGCTTTAACATCGGTCCCATAGCTATATAAAATAGAGGTATTGCAAATATCGCCGATATTATAAACTTAGTCCATAACGTTTTTATTTCTTTTTCTTTTCTTAATTTATCTTCGTCCACAGAACTTTTATTTTCTATTTCAAGAGCCTTATATCCAGCCTTTTCTATAGACATTTTTATATCTGAAAGTCTTATTTTACTTGGGTTATAACTTATAGCTGCTTTTTCTGTTGCCATATTAACAGATACATTTTCTATACCATCTAATTTTTTTACTACTCTTTCTACAGCTTTAGCACATGCTGCACATGTCATTCCCCCAATAGGGATTATTACTTCCTTAGCTTTCACTTCTTCTAAAACACCATAGCCAGCCTTTTCTATTGAACTTTTAATATCTTCATAAGTGGTTTTTGTACTATCGTATTTTATATTTAACTTTTCAGTAGCTATATTTACACTAGCAGATTCTACGCCATTTAATTTTTTAGTAACTCTCTCAACAGCTTTGGCACATGCTGCACATGTCATGCCAGTTACTTTAATTACTTGTTCCTTATTCATAAACTAACCTCCTTTTTAATATACCCCCATGGGGTATTTATCCTTTATCTATATAATAAAATTAAATTGTGTGTTTCTTATGAAGAAATAAAAAATAACAAATTTTTTATAAAACTCATATTATGATATTAAATACAAAGGAGGTATATTATGAATTATGTTGATGGTCACATATCTGGTGAATCATTATTTACATTAAATACTACCCGTATATGTAGAAACGATCCTGTTGATGTATCAGTCGAAATATCAGGAATGAGCTTTACTCATATGAAACCAAATGCAGTAATTTTAGTAAATATGAATAACTTATTTGATGGTATTGCATCAGCTTCACTTGTTCATTTTCCTATTAATGCACCTATATTACTTACAGATGGTAAAATTTTAAGTAAAGAAATATTAGATGAGATAATAAGATTATCTCCAAAAGGCTACAATGGCATACAAGTTATTTTAGTTGGCAATATTTCTAAAAATGTTGAAAACCAATTAAATAAAGTAGGATTAACTACCAATCATATAGTTGGACGTAACCACTATGAAACAGCATGCATGGTTGCTAGAGTAAAAAAAGATTCTAAAAACATATTGATTGCATCTGGTGAAAATCTTTCTGAAGGAACTCCAGGTGCTTTTTGGTCTGCCCATCATGGAGATCCTATACTATATGTTAATAAAGACGAAATTCCTCAATGTGTAATAAACACAATAGGAGAAAAAGAAGAAGTTAATATTTATATTATAGGTTCAACAAACACTATATCTAAATCTGTAGAAGATTTTCTATCAAAACTACCTAACGTAGGGCATATAGATAGAATTAGTGGAAGTAACCCTTATGAAATTTCAGTTAACTTTGCAAAATATAAGGATGACGAAACTGAATTTGGTTGGGGGAGAAATTATAAAGATGGTCATGCTTTTACATTTGCATCTCTCAATAATCCAATGTTCATTATTCCTGCAGTTTTGTTCGCTCATATGGGTAAACATACTCCACTTATTTTAGTGCGCCGTAATAATGTACCAACAGAAGTAAAAGAATATATAGAATCAGTTAAGCCAAATCCACCAATGGATATGCCAAAACCTCCATATATGCATGGATTTATTATTGGCTGTATAGATGAAATATCTTATAATACTCAAATTGATATTGAAATGTTGTTAGCAATTGAGCATAAAATGGATGAAATTATGATGTAATAAAGTAATATTGCACTAAAATAGCCCTTTTGAAAGGGCTTTTTTAGTGCAATTTAAGGATTTGAGAATATGGATAAACTGTTGTACTTTAAATCAATATCCTAATAGCTCCATTATAGCTTCAGCTTTTTTATCTGAGTTAAATTCAGCATCATCTACATAAAGAGATACAACAGGATAATTAGATCTTTCATAATCAAATACATTATCACTATCTTCACTAAATGCATTTGGATTTCTCTTCTTACATATTTTATTGTCAGCATCTACAAAAATCTCTACATAATTATTTTTGCCTATTATTTCTCTTGCGTATTCTCTGTCTTCTTTAAATCTACTAACAGATGTTACTATAGTTATAGTTCCACTATCAGCAAATAGATTTGCAACTTCTGCTATTCTTCTTGTTTGTTCATGGGCATCTTTTGCTGTAAATGAAAGGTCAGAGCTTAATCCAAATCTTAAATGAGATGAATCTATATAGTATACCTTTTTACTAAGCTCAAATAATCTCTTTTCAAGCTTAACAGCAATTTCATTTTTACCACAACCTGGTAAACCACTAAGCCAAATTACCCTTCCCTTTTGATTTAAACTATTTTCCCTATCTTTTCTAGAAACCAATCTCTTTCTTATTGATATATTCTTACTCTTTACTTCCTTAATTTCTCTTCTTAATGAATCTTCAACTTCTGAAATAATTCCACCACCACTTATATCGTAGTTATCAATAATTACGAATCTTCCAGTAGCCTGTAGGTCGCTAAACTTATCAAAACATATAGGTTGTTTTGTCTTTATTGTAACCTCAGCAACATCATTTTTCTTTATGCTGCTTAGATCTTCACTATTTTCTAATGTAGCTGCATCTATTATTTTATTTATTGAGATTACATCAAATTCTACTTCTTGAGTTGCAAGCTTTAATTTATATCTTTTATCTTTTAAAAGATTATTTTTACCAAGCCAGAACACATTTGCATTGAAGACATTGGCTACAGTAATAGAATCTTCCTTATGACAAATTATTTCCCCTCTTTTATTATAGAATTCATCTTCTAGGGTAATACCCACTGACATTCCTGCTGATACTTTATCCGTCTTGTCACTTTCCTGCCAAGACTCAATATATTTTACCCTTGTAGCCTTACCACTAGGATATACTACAATCTCATCTCCTTCTTTTAAAGTACCAGCCTCAATTCTCCCTGCAATTATTCTTCTAGTGTCAAACTTATAAACATCTTGAATTGGGAATCTCAGTGACTTTTCTTCAATACCTTTTTCTTTTTCTATATTATCCATGTTTTCTAGAATTGACTTTCCATTATACCAAGGCATTTTTTTAGATACCGATACAATATTCTCACCATTAAAAGCAGAAATAGGTATATATTTTTCAGGATATATATTTAAATTATTTAGAAACTCATTAAATTGAGTCTGTATTTCATAAAATCTTTCTTCTGAGTAGTCTACTAAATCCATCTTGTTTATGGCTACATATATTTTCTTAATACCAAGTAGTGAAAGTATATATCCATGTCTTTTTGATTGTTCTTGTATGCCTTCTTTGGCATCCACAACTAAAATAGCTGCTTCTGCACTTGCCGCTCCCGATATCATATTCTTTAAAAATTCTTTATGTCCTGGAGCATCTATAATTATATAGTCTCTTTTTTTAGTAAAGAATTGAAGCATAGTTATATCTATAGTTATTCCTTGTTTTTGTTCTTCTTCAAAAGCATCTAAAAGAAATGCATATTCAAATTCTTTTCCATTGTCAGCAGATATTTTCTTTACCTTTTCTATTGCTCCTTGTGGAAGCGAATTTGTATCATAAAGCAATCTTCCTATAAGAGTTGATTTTCCATGATCTACGTGTCCTACTACAACTATATTTAAATTTTCTCTTTCTTTAGCCACTTTTAGCACCCCCGTTTATTATATTTTTTACATATATCCTTGTTTTCTAAGTTTCTCTAATGCATGAGAATCTTCTTGATCCTGTGCTCTTCCTGATCTCTCAGTTTCATTAGAATTCTTTAACTCTTCAATTATTTCATCTATAGTAGTTGCATTTGAGTCTATAGGATTTGTACATGGAGCACAACCTAAACTTCTATATCTCTTACCATCTTTAGCAAAATATAAATCAACTAGTGGAATATTTTCTCTCTTTATATATTCCCAGACATCTATTTCTCTCCAGTTTATAATAGGATGCACTCTTATATGATTTCCTTTCTTGAAATCAGTTTTGAATTGATCCCAAAGTTCAGGTGGCTGATCAGTGTAATCCCATTCTGATTCAGAATTTCTTTCACTAAATACCCTCTCTTTTGACCTTGACCCTTCTTCATCTCTTCTTATACCAACAATAAGTCCTTCAAATTCATGTTCTTTCGTTATTTGATTAAGCCCTTCTGTCTTTAAAGCCTTACAGCAAACAAGTCTTCCTTCATGTGGTCCCATACCTTCTTCAAGTGCCTTTGTATTTGTATTAACTATTAATTTTAAGTTATATTTTTTTGCAACTTCATCTCTAAAAGTTATCATTTCAGGTATTTTATATGTGGTATCTACATGTATTAAAGGGAACGGACAGTTTCCAAAGAATGCTTTTTGTGCAAGCCATAACATTACAGTTGAGTCCTTTCCTATAGACCATAGCATCCCAAGCTTACCAAATTTCTTATAAGCTTCTCTTAAAATATAAATACTTTCTGCTTCTAATCTGTCTAAATGATTCATCTTTACTCCTCCCTAATTTTAAGCATTTTTTAATCCAAATTTACGACTTACAGAAGACTCGATATTTTCAAATACAACTCTATCTATTACAAGACCAACTACAATAATCACTACCATAATAGCAACTATCTCGTTTATATCATTATACTTCTTTCCATTGCTTAATATCTCTCCTAACCCATTCATTGAAGAAGCTATCATTTCCCCTGCTATTAGTCCTCTCCAAGCAAAAGCCCATCCTTGTTTTACTCCAGATATAATAACTGGAATAGCTGCTGGGAAAATAACTTCTTTATATAATGTATATCCCCTAGCTCCTGTCATTTCTGCTACCCTAATATAAGTAGGGTTTATATTTTTAATACCACTTTCTATTGCCATAGATACAGCAAAAACTGAACCTATAATTACTACAAATAGTATTGCTTTTTCATTTACTCCAAACCATAGAACTGCAAAAGGTACCCAGCATACATTAGGCATAGTTTGAAGAGCTCCTAATAATTTGACAAAACTATCTCTTGTTGATTTTAGTTTTAGGATAAATATACCTAAGAGCAATCCTATACCCAAGGAAATTAGATATCCAGTAAAAAGCCTTCTTAAACTTATCAATATAGCTATACCTAAGGTACCATTTTTTATCATTTTCGAAATACTTTTAAAAACTTCCATTGGAGAAGGAAAACCAATAAATCTATAAACCAATTCCCATATCATTATTATTATCATATAAAATAGAATCTTTTTCCAAATTCCATCCTTCATCATACTCTGATTTAGCAAACTTCTCCACCTCCTTTTTTAACTCTTTCATAATCTTTGATACCATATAGGTTACGTCTACATCACCTATTTGTCTTGGTCTTGCAAGCTGTATTTTAAACTCCTTCTTTTGAGAATCAAGACTTTCTGGCATAAGAATAATCCTGTCAGCTAAAAGTACTGCTTCTTCAATACTATGTGTTATAAATACTATGGTTTTTTTTGTGTTCCACCAAATTCTTTGAACTTCCAATTGAAGCAATTCCCTTGTTTGACTGTCAAGAGAACAAAATGGTTCATCCATAAGAAGTATATTTGAATCTAAACAAAGCGCTCTTGCAATAGCAACCCTTTGTTTCATTCCTCCTGAAAGTTCATGTACAAAACAATCTTTAAATTTAGTAAGGTGCATCATATCTAGGTACTTTAGTGCCCTTTCTCTTCTTTCGCTTTTGGAAACTCCTTCAACCTTCATTCCAAATTCCACATTGTCTATAACCTTTAACCATGGAAAAAGCGCATGTTCTTGAAATACTACTGCTCTATCTGGTCCTGGAGAATTTACTTCTTTTCCATCAAGAAGTACTTTCCCATCTGTAACCTTTTCAAATCCAGCTATAATATTTAGAAGTGTTGATTTTCCACATCCCGATGGTCCTAGTATACATACAAATTCACCATCATTTACAGTTAAATCTACATTTCTTAGTATTTCAAATTCCTTATTGGCACTCTTATATTTTTTACATACACCCTCCATTATTAGACTCATACTGTCCCCCCTCCTAAAAATTCGCGAATAAATTATCAGTACTTATTTGATTCTTTTCTATTAGTATTTATTACAGTTTCATTTCCATCTTTATCAATGATATGCCAGTTTAACTCATCACTTTTTTGCTTAATATATAGACAAGCACCATTTCCACCTATGTCTGCTCCTAAATAGTATTTTATAGCTGATTGATTACACTCTTTAAGACAAGCTGTACATCCCCAGCAGTTCTTCTCATATTTTATATATGCTTTATCATTTTGATCTTTATAGATTAATCTTCCTGGGCAAACATCTATACACCCACTACAGCCTACACATTTTTCTTTATCGATTTTTATACTCATGAAATCTCCCTTCTTTCAATTAAATCCCTTAAAAGTATTTGGACATTTCCATCTTTATATATTGAGTTAACATACTTCATCCAATTATTGTCATCTTTTTCTGGAAAATCTGCATTTTCTTGATAACATCTCCATCTTGTTTCAGTCCTAGCCATAAGATGAGTTATCAGTACCTTTGCAACATATAGACGATCAATTATTTCATATATGAAAAGTAGCTCGTGACAGTCATTTGCTTTAAGTTTTTTAGATATTTGAATTAGCTCATCTATTCTCTTATAAGCTATCTTTAGCTTTCTTTCTGTATAAATATATCCTTGAGATAAACCTCCTGCATATTCATCCATTGTCTTTTGCATTGCCTCTTCTACCTGATCTATAGTATAAATGGCATCTTCATTTTGAAAGAATCCATTTGTTTCACTTAACTTACCTTGTATTTCTACCTTATCTATTTTCTCATTAGTTTTGTTTTCTATATAACTAATGGCATGATTAGCAGCAATTTCTCCTTCTGCAAAACAACCCGTAACATACTTTTTAGGGCTACCCCCAGCTACATCTCCAGCTGCATATAATCCTTCTAATGTGGTTTTTCTATCTATATCTATCCAATATCCACTAGCTGTATGACCACCTACTATATACGGTTCGGTTCCTTCTATTTCAACATTTTCAGTACTTGGGGACGTATTACTGTCTACCCATCTTAATGTTTGAGCTGGTGCCATATTCAAATATGCTTTAAATAGCTCATTTTCCTGTTCATTATTTATGTGTTCAGTCTTTAAAAAACAAGGTCCTCTTCCATTTAAGTTTTCCATTACTGTTGAATAAAGTCTGTTAATTGTAGTAGCTCTTCCGTAATTTTTAACGTATCTTTCTTCTAAGCTGTTTACCTGAGGAGTTCTTACTCCTTGAGCAATAGTACCTGTAGGAGCAATTGTATCTTTACATCTTAGAGCTATAAACCGCATCTCAAATGTAGTCATCTCTGCTCCAGCTCTTATACCCATTGCATACCCCGCTCCTGTATTAAAAGGGCTATACCACATCTTATGTCTTGAAAATGTAGGGTTATTAGGTTTGTATATTCCAGCTGCTCCCCCAGTGCTACATATAACTGCTTTTGAGTAAATAACATAAAACTTTTCTTTATTAATTGAGAATCCGTAAGCCCCTATCACCTTATTATTTTTTAAAATATAATCAGTGATATTTAATCCATTTATGACTTGTATGTTTTCTTTTTTATTTACTTCACCTGCAAGCAATGGTTTAATATTTTCACCATTTATCTTTATACTTCTCTTTCCCCTTGAAACATAATTTCCATTCTCATCTTTCAAAATAGGAAGTCCTGCATCTTCTATCTTTTTGGTGACACTGTTTAGTTTTTCTGCTATTGTATATACTAAATCTTCTCTTATTACTCCATTAAATTCATCTTTCACATAGTCTACAAAAGACTGCGGAGTTTCCCCTTCTGTTATATAGGCATTTAATGCATTAACCCCTGCAGCCAAACATCCACTTCTTTTTATATTTGCTTTTTCAGCTATTATTACTTGTACATCTGATTTTTCGGAAGCAGTAAGTGCTGCAAAACACCCTGCTGCTCCTCCACCAATTACTAGAATGTCAGTTTCTAATACTTCTAGCTTTAATTTCATTATCTCGCCTCCAATTTTAGTAATTGAGATACTTTATAATTTCATCTACACACTCATCTAGGCTATTTAAATGAGTAGATACTGTTATTTCAGGATTATCAGGATTTTCATAGGGCGAATCTATCCCTGTGAAGTTTTTTATTTCCCCATTTCTGGCCTTCTTGTATATTCCCTTTGGATCTCTTTGTTCACATACTTCTAAAGGACAATCTATGAAAACCTCTATAAAATCTTTTCCTAATAACTCTCTTACTTTTTCTCTATCTTCCCTAAAAGGAGATATAAAAGTTGAAATAGTGATAATCCCAGCATCTACCATTAGTTTTGAAACTTCTCCTATTCTCCTTATGTTCTCAATTCTATCTTCTTCTGAAAAACCAAGATCTGAATTTAAACCATGCCTTATGTTGTCTCCATCTAACAAATAAGTAAGCTTTCCCATTTCATGAAGTCTTTTTTCAAGTACAGAAGCTACAGTAGACTTACCTGATCCTGAAAGGCCAGTGAACCAAAGAAGAACTGATTTTTGGCTTAAGAGTTTTTCTCTATGTTCTCTTTTTACATTCATATCATGCCAAACTATATTTGTTGCCTTTTGTTCCATTTAATCACCCCTTAGCATATAAATTTATCTATTTCTTAACAGTAAACTTCTCATCTGATCCAAAATCATAATATAAATCAGGATTTTCACTAAATCTCTCTATATTTGAGTACTTTTCTATTAAATCTTTTATTTCAAATGATTTATTTTCTAAAAACTCCTCAAAATCTTCAAAGTTTGAAGTTACTTTTAAATTTGCCAATTCTAATACAAATCCTGGTATTTTCTTTGCTGGAATATCTCCATAAGTCTCACCTATCTTTGCAATACCTGCTCCAAGCTTTCCTCCAAAAGAAACAGAATACGCAGGAACAAGGCCATCAGCAGTATTCTTAGCTCTTCCACTAAATCCAATCATTCCTTGTTGGTGCTGACCACAGGAATTAGGACATCCAGATATAAATACCTTAGGAAGTGCACTTTTAAATTTTTCATCAACTTCCTTAAATGTTTCTCTTATTGATGCTAAAAGATTTTGTGAAAGACAAAGTCCTAGTGAACAAGTAGTATGCCCTATACATGCAACAGAATGATCTATCTTATATATAGATGAAATATTAAAAGTAATATTTATTAGTTCTTTTGCATCATTAAGTTTTAAATCTCTTACAAATAAACCTTGAGTTGTTGTAAGTCTTATAGATACTTCATATCCTAGATTATTTAAGAACTCCAGAATTCTATCTAAGTCTTTTGAATCTAAATTACCACCTTCTGGATGAATATACACTGAATAATAACCTAACTGCTTTTGTGGAAATAATATATTTTTATATTTTTGGTTATCTTTAATAGTTTGATTTACTTCATCAATTGTTTGTATAGGTTCTCTATCTATAGTTATATCTTCTTCATATAATTTAAAATCTAAATTTGCTTCTGATTTGACCTTTTGAAGCTGTGAGTTAAATAATTCAAGGAATTTTTCTTCCCCTAGTCTGTGTAAAATATATCTTATCCTCGCCTTATGTCTATTATTTCTATCTCCTTCTTTATCAAATACTTCCTTCATAGCTTGTGCATAATATAATATATCTTTATCTTCAATAAAATCTGAAAGCTTTAATGCCATTATAGGACTTTTACCAAATCCTCCAGCACCATAAACCTCAAATCCTCTTACACCATTATTTATCTTAGCTACAAAACCTAAGTCAGCCATTGTAGCATTCCCAGTATCTTCTTTTGTATTTGAAAATGCTATCTTATATTTTCTTGGAAGCTGTAGAGCAGTAGGATCTTTCATAAGGTGATTTATAACTGCTTTCACATATTGTGTTACATCAAATACCTCATCTAAAGCCACCCCAGAAAGTGGAGAACATCCAACATTTCTTACTGTATCTCCACAAGCTCCTTTTGTAGTTATATCAACCTTTATAACATCTTTCATAACATTGTATATGTTGTTAATTGGTAGCGCTTGAAACTGAATATCTTGTCTAGTAGTAAAATGTATTCTTCCATGTCCATGCTTCTTAGCTGCTTCACTTATAGCTTGGAGCTGATTTAATTCTATAACTCCACCTGTAGCCCTTAACCTTACCATATATGTGCCTTTAACTCTCTGTTTGTAAACTCCCATTGCAACAATACGTCTTCTATATTCAACAACGTCAAGTTCATCTTTTTCACATAATTCCGCGTTTTTTTTAAACTCTTCTATATCGCTTATCATTTCATCCGTTATTCTAATCATTATTAAATCTCCTCCTCCATAATTTTTTTTGATTTGTTAACTTAATTATTATTGAACCTGTATCCATGTGTGAAAGAATTAGAGAAAATTAAACTTCAAATATAATATCTGAGAGTTTAACCACTCTATTAAAAACTCAAAGCTATCGCTTTTTATACTTATACCCTGTATAGGTATATATGTTAGTCTAGTTATATACCTATACTGTGAAGAACTTGTGAAGAAGAGTTAAAAAAATATTTTTTTAACATATAATTTATTGACAAAATTAGACATTTTACTATTTATCTTATCTTTCAGAACAAAAACAAAAAACCTTCTACCTCTAGAAAAATCCAGAGGCAGAAGGTTAATTCCGCGGTTCCACTCTAATTAAGCATTACTGCTCATCTCAATTTAGACACATAGTGTCTAATCTCTATAACGGGAGAACCCGTAACAGCCTACTAATTTTCAGCCTAACACTCACAGGGGCACTTGGGCTATAATTCTACATGGAACTCTCTCACCTATTAGTTCCTCTCTGTTATGATTCATATAACTTACTCTTCCTGATCATAGTGTTTTTATATATTTATTTTTAATCCATGTAATTCATATCAATTTACTCGGTATTGTTTTAGACTTATTATAATTAAACATTTAACAAAAGTCAATAGCTTTTTATAATTTTATATAAAATAAAAATAGGCAATCAAAATCAGATTAAAAATTTAATTTGATAGCCTATTTATAACTACATATCCATTTTTCTACATTCTTATGTGCATTCTTTTGAAGTATGTTTTGCATATCCACTAAATTTTTTAATTTATATAACGTTATTCATTTCATCCATTATATTTATTATAGTTTCATCAGTTATAGTCATACCTTGAGAGCTTACTTTACCTAGATTTCTTATACTTTCTTCTACCTTATTTCCTACTATACCGTTAAGTGGAGGAACTATACAATTATATTTAGTTATTATAGCACTTTGCACAGCCGCAGATGCTGCTGATGCTAGTTTTAATGCGCATCCTGATTTAGCCCCATCGCATATCATTCCGCTTAAGTTTGCTATCATATTCTCTATTGAACCTTCTATTTGCTTATAACTTCCTCCCATTAACCACGTTATAGCTGCAGCTACTCCTGTTGATGCTGCAACTCCACAACCACAAACAGCAGATAATCTACCTGTATAGTTTTTTATATAAGCAGTAATTAAGTGGCTTATAGCTAATGCTTTAGCCAACTTTTCTTCACTTTGAGGGAACTTGTTATTGTAAGCTACTATTGGTAATATTGCAGTTATTCCATGGTTTCCACTTCCATTAGAACTCATAACAGGCATTTTAATTCCAGACATTCTAGCATCTGCCGCAGCAGCAGTTAACATCATAGCACTATTTATAAGGTCATCCCCTAATAATCCATCTTCTATTGATTTCTTAATTCCATAACCTACACCTATCCCTACTTTCTTTTGTAGTGCATAAGTTGCTATTTTCTTATTCATATCTATACCATCTATTAAAAATTTTATATCTTCTAGTTCCATATTTTCTATTTCTTGTATTAGTTCTTTTATGCTCCTCTCTTCTAACAAATTTTCTTTTTCAGTAGTTAGGCAAGCCTCTTGAATAACAGCTTTTTCATTTAATAAAACCTCATTATTTTTAGATATATATACAAAATTATCATGTTTTTCCCTTATTATAGTTCTAGCTGTACTATTCTTCCCCTTTAAATTTACCTCTATATAAATTTTTTCTTTAGTATCTGCTGGAGATATTTTTATTATATTTTTATCCATATATTCTTCGGATATTTTAACTTGTTTTTCGTTTAAAGCTTCCAAAACTGTCAATCCATACTCAGAATTACCGCCTATGATTCCCATCGATGCTGCTATTTTTAATCCTAACTTATCTGTTCCTGGTACACCGACACACATGCCATTTTTATATACATTAGGACTAACAAATATATTACAATCTACTATTTCTTCTTGTAATAATTCTCTAGCCTTAGCACAAGCAAGTGCTACTGCTACAGGTTCTGTGCAACCTAAAGCTGGTTTTACTTCTGATTTTAATAAATCTATTAGATATTCCACATTTTTCGTTTTAACTTTTATCATTTTGTATCCTCCTAAAAAATCACCCTAGAACTATAATTTTCATATTTTATCATAATATTTAATCTTAAATAATAGTAAATCTTATTTGTTAATATCATATATATTAATTATGTAATTTTTATGAAGAATAAAATGTATACTTTGTTATTATTTTAACTTAATTTTTATTTCTTCATATGTTCTTCACAATTTTTCCATAATATTGTATATGGTTACAATATCAAAGATATAAAAGGTATTTGTTATATTATATGAGAGGGGGAACTATATATTATTTAAGAGGTTTGGTAACCTGTTTTAGGTATTAGACTTAAATATTAAAATGGTTTGGAGGAGATAAAATGAACACAACATTTTCTGTAATTTTTAGTATTGCTGTAATGCTTATTCTTGTCTATGTATTATTTAAAATGCAAAAGAAGCA
Organism: Sporacetigenium sp. TC11; assembly: GCF_058146105.1. Taxonomy (NCBI): domain Bacteria; kingdom Bacillati; phylum Bacillota; class Clostridia; order Peptostreptococcales; family Tepidibacteraceae; genus Sporacetigenium; species Sporacetigenium sp. TC11. Next base: position 26,626 of record NZ_JBYVNY010000016.1, read on the forward strand.
TTACTCTTTTACTGCCAGGGTGCTTACAGCTTTAGGTATAGGTATTTTATATGGAGCAATACTTCAAATGATTTATGGAGCATCATCAGATGTAGTCACTCAATCTAACAGCTGGTTTGCTGTTATTGGTTCAGGCTATGTAAGATTGTTAAAAATGATAGTAACTCCACTTGTATTTGTATCTATAACATCTGCAATTATTAATCAAAAATCTAAAAACTTAGGAAAAATAACAGGTTTAATCATCGCTGTTCTTTTAATTACAACGGGGATTTCCGCTGCAGTTGGAGCAGGTTCTGCAAGTGTTTTTAACTTGACAGCACAAGGGTTACAGGTAGGAGAAAATGAATCTAAGAGAACTGAGGAATTAGAAACGGGGCTAATAGATTTTCAGGCAAAACCTATTCAAGAACAAATAACTGAAATTATACCAACAAATCCCTTTTATGCAATGACAGGTCAAACTAGTTCTGCTACATTATCTGTAGTTGTATTTTCTGCTTTTATCGCAATTGCGGTTTTAGGATTAGAGAAAAAGAAACCAGAATCAGCAGAATTTTTTACTAAAATAATAAATTCTCTACATGATGTAGTTATGAGATTGGTGACAATGATTTTAAGATTAACGCCATATGGTGTATTGGCACTTATGACTAAAGTAGTTTCTTCAAGTGACTACAACGAAATTCTAAGATTACTAAACTTTGTTTTAGCTTCTTACGTTGCTATATTAATAATGTTTATTGTTCATCTAATAATTGTTGCATTGATTGGTTTAAATCCGTTTACTTATTTAAAGAAAATTGCACCTGTATTGGCATTTGCATTTACATCAAGAACAAGTGCTGGTACTCTACCATTGAATGTTGAAGCTCAAATTGATAAACTAGGCGTTGAAGAGGGTCACGCTAACCTTTCCGCATCTCTTGGAACAACTATAGGTCAAAATGGTTGCGCTGGTATTTATCCAGCAATGCTAGCTATAATGATTGCTCCAACAGTTGGAATTAATCCTTTAGCACCAGCATTTCTAATTAAACTTATAGTGGTTACAGCTTTAGGGTCTTTTGGGATTGCAGGAGTAGGTGGTGGTGCAACTTTTGCAGCACTAACTGTTCTTTCTATTATGGGCCTTCCTGTAGGTTTAGTTGGTTTATTAATAGCTATAGAACCTTTAATAGATATGGCTAGAACTGCACTTAATGTAAGTGGCTCTATGGTAGCTGGATTAGTTTCAAGTAAATTTACAAATGAACTAGATACAGATATATATAATAGTAAGCAATTAGCTGAATAATTTATAAAAACCGTTGATAAAATATATCAACGGTTTTTTGTAATGTATTTTGCTTATCTTTCAACTGCTTCATTATCACCTATCTCAGTTAATGCAAAAGCTCCATATATCCCAGCTATACCAACTATAGAACAAATTATTCTATCTACTCAAGACATTGCTCCAAGTGAAGAGCCAAATAAAGAACCTACTAAATCAAATCCAAAGAAGCCTATCCACCCTAATCTTAAAGCAGCTAAAACAGATAATACCAATGCTACTGTTCTCATTTAACTCCCTATTAGTCTTATATAATTAAAGGTCTATTGCATTTTTCTTTTTATATTCAGTAAGATATATTTGCTTTTTTTCATTCTTATATAGATGTGTTTGGCTATCTTTCTTTTCACAACTTGTATGTCCTACAAACCTTCCGCAGAACATAATAACAACCTACTTGTATAATTCACCTTTCTTAACTTTATTATATGGAAATATTATGGAGAACTTATGATGAATAAAAAGTTAGTACATTATTTTAATAAAATTAGATAACATATTAAAATCTTCAAAATGTCTATACAAAGAACATTGATAAATTACCAAATAATTATTAACCCTAACATAAAAAAACAAAGCCCAGCATAAACACTGGGCTTTGTTCTTTATATTTATTTTCTATATTGAGGTTCTTCTGATTTCACAAAATCAAGTCTACTTTGAAGAACTTGAGCTGTATTTTGGGTTGTTTGCGCTAATTGGTTAAATATTTGTTTAGCTTGTTTATCATTTGTATCCATAGCAAAAGTTTTTAGCTGAGCAGATAATCCTTGCGCACTCGTTAAAGCTTGTTCTAATTTATTTACTGTAGCCATATTAGATTCCTCCTTAAAAATATGAAACTTTTCAAATTTATTATGTGTAATTTAAATAAAATAATTATTTCAATTAGCAGTTATAGACATATGAATTAATATTACCAATCTTGTAAAAAATAGTTTACGAAGAATTATTATACAAATATAACTTAGAAAAAGGTGATTTTTTGGATATATATACTATTTTTTTTGAAGGAAAGAAGCTTGGTATAATAGAGTTATTTATGAGAACATCTATATTATATTTTATGCTATTTAGCTCAGCTAAAATAATGGGGTTTCGTCAACCAGGGATATTAACTCCATATAATTTTTTGATGGCAGCTGGTATTAGTCATATTGCAGCGGCTAGAATGGTAAATCCAAAAGCAAGATTAGTAGATGCTATAGCTATAATTATTGTATATACTTTAATTAATCTATTTATTTCATTTTTATATTTTAAAATTCCAACTATAGTATCTCAAAAACCAGTTATATTAGTTAAAAGTGGAAAAATAGTGAATAGTAATCTTTCAAAAACAAGATTAACAATAGATAATCTATTTTCTATTCTAAGACAAAAAGATGCACCAAATATTGAAAAAGTAGAATATTTAATTGCTGAATCTACAGGGGATTTTAGTGTAGCATTAGATAATAATAGTTTGCCTGTAACTAAAATAGATATGGGATTAGAAATTTCTCAAGATATTTTACCTCAAATTTTAATTTACAAAGGGAAAATAGATCAAAAAATTTTAAATAAAAATAAACTAAATTATAATTGGATCGATAATGAACTTAAATCTAGTAATATAGATAAGATAGAAAATGTTTATTTAGGCATTTTAACTTCAGATAGAAAATTATATATAAATATGTAGGAGGTAATTTATGCCCGAAACATTTGGAGTAATAAAAGACATTTCACTATTTGGATTTATAATAAGAACTTTTATTGTAGGTATAATAGTTTTTCTAGTAGGAAGATACGTACCAAAAAGAGCAATAAATCAGCTTACATCATATGACTTTGTGTTAATATGGATATTAGGTGCTTTAACGGTTGCGCCATTACTTGATGGAGAAATTTCTTTTACATATATAATTGTTCCTTTATTAACCCTATTCTTTTGGCATTTTATAATTAATTCTATATCTTTAAAAAATCGAAAATTATCTTTCTTTTTTAATGGGAAACCTATAATTTTAATAGATGACGGTAAACTAATAAGAAATAATTTAAAAAAACATTTTATAAATATCGATTTACTTTTAAGTGAATTAAGAATTAAAAATATTTTTAATATCTCAGAGGTTAAATATTTAATTTTAGAGCCTAATGGTCACTTTAGCATTATAAAGAAAGAATCACATAGAGTAGTTACTCCACCGGATATTAATTTACTTGCCAAACCTGCTGATTTGCCTTTGGTAATTATAAATGATGGTAAATTATTTGAGGAGAATTTAATTAAATCGGGAGTAGATAAAGAATGGCTTATAACTAATCTTATCATGTACAATGTAAGTGATATAACGGAAATTTATTTAGCTACTATAGATAGTACTAAGAGATTGTATATCGCCAGTAAATATTAATAAATACATATATTTTATATATAAATAATAAAGGTTAAGCTTATTGATAAAAGCTTAACCTTTATTATTTAATTATTATTTTAAGCTAGGATATGCATATACCAAATATCTTTCAGGTGCATTTCCAATAAAATTAAAAGGGTAGCATGTTTGTATAACTAACTCTTCTTGAGGGTATGTTGATTTAATAACCTGTGTATCTTCTGGCTTAACAATTTTTGTATGAGAAATTATATACTTTACTTTTCCATAAGGCATTTCAACATATAATTCATCTCCAGGTTTTAAATTTTGTATTTCTCTAAATATTTTTTCTCTATGAATTGCTAAATATATTTGATCATTTTGCAATGGATATTTAGAATACTTTATGTGCCCAATACCCTTGTCTAAATCATTAACAGTAACCCCTTCTATTATAGGAATTTCCTTTTTAAATTTAGGTATATATAGTATCCCAAAAACTTGACCGGATTCTGCTTTAAAATCCTTTGCTTTCTCTTTGTCAAATTTATCTTCACTTCTGGTTTTATTTACAAGTGATTGTGCTTTTACTAAAGCTGTATTTTGCTCTAAATTTTTAGATACTAAATTATATATAGGGTTTATAAACATTATCAAACCAACTACTATAAATAATATCGGTATTATTTTTCTCATGTTTTATAGAGTTTACAACTCCTTTTTTGTTATTAAATTCTAGTCACCAATCATACTTAAGAACTGCTTTAAACGTTCATTTCTCGTGTTTTCAAATATCTGATTAGGTGCACCAACCTCAACAACTACTCCATTATCCATAAAGACAACTTTATGAGCTGCATCCCTTGCAAAGCTCATTTGATGAGTTACTACTACCATTGTCATTCCTTCTTTAGAAAGATCTTTCATTACCTTTAGTACTTCAGATGCTAACTCTGGATCTAGGGCAGAAGTAGGTTCATCAAATAATAAAACCTCAGGATCCATTGCCATAGCACGGGCAATAGCTACTCTTTGTTGCTGACCTCCTGAGAGTTCATGTGGATACTGATCTTTTTTATCCAAAAGTCCAACTTTATCTAAAAGCCTAATACCTTTTTCACTGGCTTCTTTCTTTGAACGTTTTAATACCGTTACCTGTCCCTCCATTATATTTTCTATAACTGTCATATGAGGAAACAGATAAAAACCTTGAAATACCATTCCAGTTCGTTGTCTAAGTGTTAATGTTTCAATATTAGACACCTTTTTACCTTCATTAAATGATAGGTCACTTTTTCCGATTGTTATAGAACCATCATTTGGAGTTTCTAATAAATTTATACATCTTAGGAGAGTTGTTTTCCCTGAGCCTGACGGCCCAATAATAACTGCTGTCTCTCCTTTATTAACCTGTAAGTCTATACCTTTTAAAATTTCATTGCTTCCAAAGCTCTTACGTAAACCTTTTATATCTATCATAAAATTTCCTCCTGCATTACTTTGTCACATATCTTTCAAGTCTTTTTTCCATCCTATGCTGAACCGCTGATAGCACACTGCAGAACATAAGATATACAAATGCCACTTCAATATACATCCATAAAGGTTCATAAGTTGCTGCTGTAATTCTCTGAGCTATTTGGAACATCTCAGTAACAGTTATTGTAGCAGCAAGTGATGTATCTTTAATAAGACTAATAAAAGAGTTAAACAATGGCGGTACGGAAACTCTAGCAGCCTGAGGAA
>NZ_JBYVNY010000017.1:0-28494 GCF_058146105.1 Sporacetigenium sp. TC11
TACACCTGTTCCCATTCCGAACACAGAAGTTAAGCTCTTTAGCGCCAATGGTACTTGGTGGGAAGCTGCCTGGGAGAGTAGGACGTAGCCATTTGAAAAAGAAGCGTATATACGCTTCTTTTTTTATATATATTTTTAATAATAAAAAAAGGATAAATGAAATTTTTGTTGAATATATATAAATAAATTAAAATAAGATTTTCAAGGTGCCTTTATAAGGAGAATAGGGAATTAGGTTGAAATCCTAAGCGGACCCACCACTGTAAGGATGAGCTATACTCAATATACCACTGGATAACTTCGGGAAGGTGAGTATTTGCTGTGAATCTAAGCCAGGAGACCTGCCTTCAAAAATCGTCTAGAATAGATGACGGTAAAGTCTATATCCTTATTTTGTAATACTCAAAATAAGGATATAGACTTTTTTATTTGCACCTTAATAATCAAAGAGAGGGAGATTAAATTATGGAGTTATTACAAAGTACTTTAGAAAAGATAGGAAATCCAGATGAATTTTATATGGAAAAAGCTAATGAAAGACTTAATAGTCTTATAAAACCTCTGGGAAGCTTAGGAAAGTTAGAAGATATATGTATACAGCTAGCTGGAATATATAGAAGTGAGTTCTTTGATACTTCTAAGAAAGCCATAATAGCTTTTGCAGGAGACCATGGGGTTTATGAAGAAGGAGTAGCACCTAATCCTCAGATTATAACTAAACTTCAAATACCAAATTATGCAAAGGGAGTAAGTGGAGTAGGTGTATTAGGAGAATTTGCAGGTGCAAAAGTAATAGCTGTTGATGTAGGAGTAAATTGCGATGAAGAGTTAGAAGGAGTGTTAAATTATAAAATAAGAAAAGGAACTTCTAATATAGCAAAAGGACCTGCTATGACTAGAGAAGAAGCTATAAGATCATTAGAAATAGGTATAGAATTATCAAATAAAGCAGTAAGTGAAGGATATAAAGTACTAGGTATAGGAGAGATGGGGATTGGCAATACAACCCCATCTAGTGCTATAGTATCTGTATTTGCAAATTGTCATCCGTTAGAGGTTACAGGAATAGGAGCCGGGCTTCCAACTGATAGACTTACCCATAAAGCAAGTGTAATAAAAAGATCTATAGAATTAAATAATCCTAATGAAAATGATGCTATTGATGTATTATCAAAGGTAGGTGGATTTGAAATAGGTGCTATGGCAGGGGTAATATTAGGTGCTAGTGCTAATAAAGTTCCTGTGGTACTTGATGGATTTATATCTTATGCATCGGCGCTTATAGCTTGTAATTTAAATGAATTAACTAAAAAATATATGATAGCATCTCATTACTCATCTGAGGCAGGATCTTTTAAAGCATTAGAATTGTTAGGTTTGAGCCCTATGCTTAATATGGATATGAGATTAGGCGAAGGAAGTGGTGCTGCACTTTCATTTAATATAATAGAAGCGGCTAATTACACTTATAAAAACATGGCTACATTTGCTCAAGCAGAAATTGTTATGTAATTGAGGTGAATATTATGAGTAATATAGTAATGGTAACAGGAGGAGCTAGATCGGGAAAAAGTTCTTATGCTGAAGAATTATGTAAATCACAAAATAATAATGTTGCCTATATTGCAACATCTATACCTTTTGATGAGGGAATGAAAGATAGGATAAAAAAACATCAAGAGATGAGACCTAAAAACTGGATTACTTACGAGGTATATGAAGATATATATAAAATAATAAATGAGATAGAAAAAAATCATCAAACTGTTATATTAGACTGTGTAACTTTACTAATTAACAATATTATGTTTAAATTTGATGTAGATTACGAAATATGCAGTAGAGATGAAATAGATGAAATAGAAAAGTATATACAAAGTCAGATAAAATTGTTAATTGAAGAAATAGAAAAGACAGATTTATTTGTTGTAATGGTTACAAATGAAATAGGAATGAGTATAGTTCCTGCAAATAGATTATCTAGAATTTATACAGATATAGCTGGAAGAATAAATCAATATATAGCTAAGAAAAGTAATGAGGTATATCTAGTAGTAAGTAGTATACCTGTAAGAATAAAGGGGTAATACTATGAGAAGATTTATAGGAATACTACAGTTCTTAACTAGGATACCAATAAATATGGATATAGGTTTTGATGAAGAATTCGATAAAAGTATAATGTATTTTCCACTAGTAGGTTTGATTTTAGGGGTTATTTATCTAATTGTGACCTGTGTATCCTTACAAATATTTGACATATATATTGCATCAATAATATTTTTGCTAAGTGAAGTCCTTTTAACGGGAGGACTTCACTTAGATGGATTAGGTGATACTTTTGATGGAATATATAGTTATAGAGATAAGGAAAAAATATTAGATATTATGAAAGATTCTAGATTGGGAACTAATGCACTTTTAGCTATATTATTTTTAATATTATTAAAAGTAGGTTTTGTATATAGCATTATGAATATGAATATATTATATTCTTTATTATTAACTCCTGTATATGGTAGACTAGCCATTGTATTTTCTTGTTATAAAAATAAGACACCAAGACCTGGGGGAATGGGTAATTTATTTATAGGAAAGGTAAACAATAAACGATTATTTACAGCTATACTGTCTACTATTTTAATTGTTATTTTAGTATACATATTTTTAAAAATAAGCATATATGAAGTTTTATATAGTGTGATTTTCATACTAGTTCTATGGATATTAACAAGAATATTTACAAGATATATAACTAATAAAATAGATGGAATAAGTGGAGACATACTCGGATGTTGGTGTGAATTATCTCAATTAATATATTTAATTTTTATATACTTAGCTTATAGATTGATTTAGCTATGAATTTTTAGAAGCTTAATTAAAGGAGATATATATGGTAAGGATTATACTAGTTAGACATGGAGAGACAGATGATAATAATAATATGAAATTATCTGGTCATATAGATAGTAAATTGAGTAGTCTAGGGCTAAGTCAATCACAAAAAACTGCAAATCTTTTAAAAGATTATAGTATAGATTGTATATATAGTAGTCCATCTTCAAGAGCGATAGAGACAATAAAAAAGTTATCTAAAGAAAAGAATCTAGAAATAATAATAAATAATGATTTAAAAGAAATAAATTTTGGTGATTTCGAAGGAAAAACATTTAAAGAAATAGAGAGTAGCTATAGTGGAGAATTTAATAACATGCTAAAATTAGGCTTTGATTACAAATATCCTAATGGGGAAAGTTTGATAGAGTTTCATAATAGAATATCATTGTATATAGAAAATATTATAAAAGAAAATGGAGATAAATCTATACTAATATGTACTCATGCAGGGGTTATAAGGTGTATACTATCCCATTTGTTATCGAAAGGCCATGAATATCATTGGAATTTCAAAATAGATAATTGCTCTGTTAGTATAATAGAAATTGAAAATAATTTTGCAGTGATACATAAGCTGAATAATACTGATCATCTGAGATAAATGTAGGTTGTGAATTTTTTATAGGAGGAATATTTATGAAAACAAAAAAGATTACTTTAGTGGCACTATTTATAGCGTTAAGTTTTATAGGTTCAAATATAAAGATAGTTTCAAGTATAGCTTTTGATTCTATGCCTGGATTTTTAATATCAATTATGTTAGGACCTATTTACGGGGCTATAGTTGGATTATTAGGGCATTTATTGACAGCACTTACAAGCGGATTCCCTATGACAATCCCTATACATTTAATAATAGGTATTTTTATGGCAATAACGATTTATGTCTTTGGGGTATCTTATAGAATTTTAAAAGATAAAAATAAATTATTATCATGGCTAGTGCCAACTTTATTAGGAGTTACCATTAATGGTCCTGTTACAGTTTATTTTTTAATCAATGTCATTAATGTACCTGGACTAGCATATGCTATAGTTCCGATATTATCTTTAGCTGCTTTAGCTAACATAATAGTAGCTATAGTTATATACAGCGCGATACCAAAAAGATCATTGGCGGAGTTTAAACAGAGGTAGGTAATTTATATGAATGTAAAGAAGGTTAGAGACTTAACATTAGTCTCTATAGACAATGAAAAAACAATGGTAATATCTTGTGATAGTTGTGGTGGAATAGGTTTAAAAAGTGGAGATTCATTTAAATGCCCTCCGTTTCACGTAGGAAAATATACGGCCAAAGTTGCCTTACTTGAAGTGCTTTGTAGTGGCGCAGATGTAGTATGTATTACAAATGCAGTTTGCAATGAGATGAGTCATACAGGAGAAGAAATAATAAAAGGAATAAAAGAAGAACTTAAAGTTTTAAATATAGACAATGTTACACTTACAGGAAGCACAGAGGAAAATATCAATACAAATTCAACCGCTGTAGGTGTAACGGTAATAGGTATAGTAGAAAATGATAAATTAAAGGTAAATAATGTAAATTGTAATTGCACATTAATTAGTGTAGGAATTCCAAAAGTAGGGAATGAGATAAATTTAGATAATGATAAAGAAATTGCTAGTTATGAAGATCTTAACATTTTATTAAACATAGAAGGAATTTTGGAAATAGTACCTGTTGGTTCAAAGGGAATAAGATATGAATGCGAACAATTAGCTATAAGCAATAATTTAAATCTAGAAATCAATAAAGATACTACTGTAGATTTATACAAAACAGCAGGTCCAGGTACGGTTTTAATAGCTGCAATAAAAGATAATTATTTAGAAGAGATTAAAAAAATGAAAAACTTAAATTTTATAGGAAAGCTGCTAAAAAAATAGATTAATTACTGTAAAAAGGCTTAGATCTCCCCTATCTTACGATAAGGAAGGAGATTTAAGCCTTTTTAATTAAATGGTAATTGAGGAATTAAGGCATTAATTATATGAAGATTATAATATAGAATTAGTAAAAATTTACTAATATGTTGAATGTTACAACTTTGTATGTTAGAATGAAATTGTTAAAAACTTAATAAATCTGAACTAGGTTCTTATATAGATTAATAGGGAAAGAGGTGTAATACCTCTGCAGCCCCCGCTACTGTAAAGCAGACGAAACCTTATTTTAGCCACTATGATTTATATCATGGGAAGGTAAGGAAGTAGATTGAAGCTAAGCCAGGAGACCTGCCTAATTCACTAGTAGTAAGCCTTCGGGGTGAAGGGTGGAGCTATAGTCTATAATCGTAAGTAGTTTATATGCTATAAACAAATCCTAACCAATAAAGGTTAGGATTTTTTTTATATAAAGGGGGAAATCGCATGAGTAAATCAATAATGTTTCAGGGAACAGGTTCTGGAGTAGGTAAAAGTCTATTGACTGCGGCATTTTGTAGAATATTTAAGCAAGATGGGAAAAGTGTTATACCTTTTAAATCACAAAATATGGCTCTAAATTCTTATATAACAAAAGAAGGATTGGAAATGGGTAGAGCTCAAGTTTTTCAAGCTGAAGCAGCATACCTTGAACCACATGTAAATATGAATCCTATACTTCTAAAACCTACCACTAATAAAAAGTCTCAAGTAATAATTAATGGTAAAGTATATAAAAGTATGAGCGCAGTAGAATACCATGATTTCAAACCAGAGTTAAAAGATATGATAAAAGGCATATATAAAGATATAAGCTCTAATCACGATGTCGTTGTCATAGAAGGTGCTGGTAGTCCAGCAGAAATAAACCTTAGAGAAAATGATATAGTTAATATGGGAATGGCTGAAATATCAGACTCACCAGTAGTACTTATTGGAGATATTGATAGAGGGGGCGTTTTTGCATCTTTAGCTGGAACTATGTTACTTTTAACTGAAGAAGAAAGAAAAAGGGTAAAGGGAGTAATTATAAATAAGTTTAGAGGGGATATAAAAATTTTAGAACCTGGAATAAAAATGCTAGAAGATATAATAAAGGTGCCTGTTTTAGGAGTTATACCATACAGTATTTTAAATATAGAAGATGAAGATAGCTTGGCAGATAGATTTAGAATGAAACAAGAAAAAGGGGATAAAGCTATTGATATAGAGGTTTTATATTTACCTCATGTGTCAAACTTTACTGATATGAATGTATTTGAAACTCAGGAAGACGTTAACCTAAGATATGTTATGAGGGGAGAATCTATAGGAAATCCCGACATTCTTATAATTCCTGGAAGTAAAAACACTATAGAAGATCTTATATATATAAAAGAAAGTGGCCTTGAAAAACAAATAATAGAATTACATAAAAAAGGAAAGTTAATATTTGGAGTATGTGGCGGATACCAAATGTTAGGTAAGAAGCTATATGATCCACAGGGGATAGAATGTGGAGTTAAAGAAATAAATGGAATAGGGCTATTAGATATAGAAACTACATTTGAAGGAGAAAAGGTAACAGCCCAAGTAGAAGCTATTATAGAAGAAGATATAAACGGGTATTTAAATGGATTAAATGGAATTAAGATAGAAGGATATGAAATACACATGGGAAGAAGTACAAAGTCAAATGAATGTAACTACTTAAATACCATAACTAAGCGATTAGAAGAAAATGTAAATGTTTTAGAAGGAGCGATAAATAAAGATGGAAATGTAGTAGGAACTTATATACATGGAATATTTGACAACATAAATTTTACTAGGGCATTACTTAATAACATTAGAGACAAAAAAGGACTTGATAGAGTAGAAAGTAATGTCTCTTCTTTTAAGGAATTTAAAGATATTGAATATGATAAATTAGCAAATATAGTTAGAGCTCATACTGATATGGATAAAATATATGAAATAATTAACTCCTAGGGGGTAAGGTATGAAAAAAATACTAATAGGTGGAACTAATAGTGGTGTTGGAAAAACTACTATATCAATAGGTATAATGAAAGCTTTAAAAAATAGAGGATTAAATGTTCAGCCATATAAAGTTGGACCAGATTATATAGATACGACCTACCATACATTTGTAACAAATAGAGAATCTAGAAATTTAGATTCTTATATGCTAGAAGATGAAATCATAAAGTATTTGTTTAATAAAAATTCAATTAATACTGATATATCTATTGTAGAAGGAGTTATGGGGCTTTATGATGGATACGAAGTGGATATAAACTCATGTACTAGCTCATATACATCAAAGATTCTAAAATGTCCTGTAATTTTAGTAATAGATGGAAAGGCAATGGCAACATCTAGTGCAGCAATGGTGCTAGGATATAAAGAGTTAGATAAAGATGTAAATATCAAGGGTGTAATAGCAAACAATGTTTCATCTGAAAGTCACTTTCAAATTATAAAAGAATCCATCGAAAAGTATTGTGGCATAGAAGTTCTAGGATATTTGCCTAAAAATAAAGACTTTTCTTTGCCATCTAGACATTTAGGCCTTGTACCTAGTATAGAAATGAATGAGTTAAATGAAAAATTTGATAAACTTGCAGATTTAATAGAAAAACACATAAACCTAGATAGGTTAATAGAAATATCCGAATCTCAACCGATATATAGCGATTTTAAATTAAATATTCCGAAGTTTAATGATTTAAAATTAGCATTAGCATATGATAAGGCTTTTAATTTTTATTATCAAGATAATATAGATTTATTAGAAGATATGGGAGTTAATATTATAAAATTTAGTCCCTTATATGACAAGAAACTACCTAGTTGTGACTGTGTATATATAGGAGGAGGTTTTCCAGAGATATTTGCTAAAGAGTTACAAGAAAATATTAATATGAGAAAAGCTATAGAAGACGCTTATAACAAAAATATACCTATATACGCGGAATGTGGAGGACTAATGTATTTAGGAGACAAGCTAATAGACCAAGATAATGAAGAGTTCAATATGGTAGGTATATTTAATGGGAAAAGTGTAATGACTAAATCTTTAAAAAGATTTGGATATTGTGTTGGAGAAGCTTTGGAGGATACTGTTTTATCACAAAAAGGAGATAAAATAAAGGGTCATGAATTTCATCATTCAGAGTTTATAAGTGATGAAAAATGCGTTTATTTAATGAAAAAAGAAAAATCAGGGATAGTTTCACATAATTGGATGGGAGGCTATAGTAAAAATAATACATTAGCTACATATTTACATACTCATTTTTACAGCAACTTAAATACTGTGATAAATTTTTTGGGAAAAGGGATATAGTAATATGGCCTTAATAAGTATATTCATAGGATATATATTAGATTTAATAATAGGAGATCCATATTCATTTCCTCATCCAGTTAGATTTATAGGAAAGTTAATTAAATTTTTAGAGGACAAAATAAGAAGATTAGCTAAAAATAAGAGAACTTTAAGAATTGGTGGTTTTTTTCTTTGGATTATAACAGTTGGAACTACTTATATAATTACATACTTAATAATAAAATTAAGCAGTATTAATATTTATTTACTAACAATAATAAATTCAATTTTAATATATACAACACTTTCAACTAAATGTTTAAAAGATGAAGCTATAAAAATATATAAAATATTAAAAGAAAATGATTTAGAAAAGTCTAGAATTCAATTATCTTACATAGTTGGAAGAGATACAAAAAATTTAAGTAAATTAGAAATAATAAGGGCAGTTGTTGAAACTGTGGCAGAAAATACGGTAGATGGTATAATTTCTCCTATGTTTTATGCATTTATAGGAGGAGCTCCACTTGCTATGGCTTATAAAGCTGTTAATACACTAGACTCTATGGTTGGGTATAAAAATGAAAAATATGCTGAAATTGGATTTGCATCTGCAAAAATAGATGATATAGCAAATTTTATACCAGCAAGAATAACTATATTTTTTATGTCTATAGCCAGTGTATTTTTAGAATATGACTATAAAAATTGTATAAAAATTGCTATAAGAGATAGAAAAAATCATAAAAGCCCTAATTGCGCTTACCCGGAGGGGGCAATAGCCGGTACACTTGGAATACAGCTTGGAGGAACTAATACTTATTTTGGGGAAAGTGTTTATAAACCAACAATAGGAGATAAAATTAGAGAAATAGATGAAGAAGATATAATTAGAACAAATAAAATAATGTATTCAAGCTCTTTCACAGCTTTAATAATATTTAGTTTAATTTATTACATTTTTGGTTAGGGGGATACGATGATAGATTTAGGTCATGGAGCAAATATAGTGGATATGTCTATAAAATATAATAAAAAAGAAAAGGATATAGTCGATTTTAGTTCTAATATCAATCCATATATTCCACAAAACCTTGAAAAATACACAATAGAAGCTCTAAAAAATTCTATTAAATATCCTGATATAAATTATATAGAATTAAGAAATAGCATATCAGAATATCTAAGTTTAGATGCAAACTTTATTATACCTGGAAATGGAGCAAGTGAGATAATATATCTTCTTATGAAATGTATCGATGGTCCTTTAGGTATAATAAATCCAACTTTTTCTGAATATGAAAGAGCAGCAAAACTAAATAATGTTGAGGTAATAGATTTATACTTTGAAAATGATGAATTTGATTTAAATATAAATCAAATTAAAGAAAGTATAGAGAGATTTAAATATTTATTTATATGTAACCCAAATAATCCAACAGGTAAAGTTAAAAACATCAAAGAATTATTAGAACTTATGAAAAATCAAGGCAAATTCTTAATTGTAGATGAGACATTTATGGAATTTGTATATGAAGAAAAAGATTATAGCTTGGTTAAATATATAGAAAGCTATGATAACTTAATAATAATAAAGGCTGTAACTAAGTTTTTTGGACTTCCAGGTATAAGGCTAGGATATGGACTAACTAGCAATAAAGAACTATTATTAAAAATGTATCTACATAAAGAGCCTTGGACTATAAATAGCTTTGCAGAAAATATATGCAAATATATATTAAAAGATAAAGATTATATTAATCAAAGTAAAAGTTATTTTAGAGAAGAAATAAGATACATGGTAGAAAGTCTTAAAAAAATACCTAATATAAAAGTTTATAGTACAGATACAAATTTTATTCTTATGAAACTAAAAGATATTAAATCAAGTAAGCTAAAAGCAAAAATGTTTATATATAAAAACATATTAATAAGAGATGCATCTAACTTTAAAAATATAGGTGATTCTTATATAAGAATAGCCATAAAAACTAGGAAAGAAAATGACTTAATTATAAAAGCATTAAGGGAAACATTAGGGGGTTAATATGAAGTATTTAGGTATTTGCCCGGCATCATGTGGTGAATTTGTACAGGGTATACTAGATAACAATGAATATCTTGTATCATATGCTATAGATAAATATTCAAAGGCGATCATAGAAGAAAGAATAGGCAATGTAAATTTAGGTCCTAAAAAATCTAGAAAGGCCATAGAAGAAGTATTTAGATATTTTGATTTAGATATAAAACATACAAAAAACTTATCATTAGAGATTATAAGTGAAATACCAATAGGTAAAGGGATGGCAAGTTCAACTGCAGACATAGGGGCTACTATAAAAGCTACACTAAGTTTATTAAATAAAGATATGAATCAAGAGGAAATTTCAAAACTAGCAAGTAAAATAGAACCTACAGATTCTATTTATATTGATAAAAATTGTATATTCGATCCGTTAAATGGAGAGATCAAAAAAGTACTAGGAAATATAAATGATGTAAACATACTAGTTTTAGAGCCTAATGAAACATTAAATACAAAAACTATAAGAAAGCGTAAAGATTATAAAAGTATAAAAATTGAAAATAAAGAAATTATGAATATAGCATTTAATACATTAGATCAAGGATTTAAGAACAAAGATCTAAAACTTATAGGTAAAGCTTGTACTATAAGTAGTTTAGCCAATGAAAATATTCATAAAAAAGAATATCTAAATGAGATTATAAAAATATCTAAAAACTACGGTGCATATGGGGTAAACATAGCACACAGTGGAACTGTTATAGGAATAATACTAGATAAAGATATGGACCCATATAAACTAAGGCAAAATATTATAGATAAAAACATATATAGGAAATACAATAAGATTTACCCTGTTAAAGTAATAAATGGGGGATTAAGGGGTGACGATTATGGATTATATAAAAAATCCAATGATGATAGAGAGTAAGAGTTTTGAGATAATTCAAGGAATAATAGATGAAATAAGGCCAGGATATAGTTTTAAAAACAATATAGAAGAAAAAATAATAAAAAGAGCTATTCACACAACTGCCGATTTTGAATACTTAGATATATTAAAGATATCTGATAAGGCAGTTGATAACATAGTAAATGCTTTAAAAAATAATGCAACTATATATACAGATACAAATATGGCCTTAAGTGGAATAAATAAAAGAAAGTTACAAGAATTAGGATGTTCTATAAAATGCTTTGTAAGTGATGAAAATATAGCAAAATTAGCAAAAGAAAAAGGTATAACAAGGTCTATGGCAGCAGTTGAATTTGCAGCTAATGAGATTGAGAAAAAGATATTTGTACTTGGAAATGCACCCACAGCATTATATAAAGTTATAGAGATGAAAAATGAAGGAAAGTTAGAGCTAGAAGCTGTTGTTGGCGTTCCAGTTGGATTTGTAGGAGCAGCAGAGTCGAAGGATGAATTGGAAAAAACAGATATACCATACATAATATCTAAAGGAAGAAAAGGTGGAAGTAATTTAGCAGCAGCTATAATAAATGCAATCCTTTATTCTATATAGGTGGACAATATGGAAGAGTATGTATATATAGATGGCAAAAAATATAAAAGAGGATATACAACAGGCTCATGTGCAGCCGGTGCTGCAAAGGCAGCGGCGTATATGGCTTTAAACAAAAACAAAATTAATAGTATAAATATAGATACTCCTAAGGGAATACCCCTTACATTAAATATATATAACCAAGATATACAAGAAAGCTATGCTAAATGTTCTATACAAAAAGATGGTGGAGACGATATAGATTCTACTCATAAAATGCACATATACGCAAATGTACAAATAAATAGCAGTGGTATTATAGAAATAGATGGCGGAATTGGAATAGGTAGAGTAACTAAAAAGGGATTAGGTATAGAAATAGGAGAAGCTGCAATAAATAAAACACCAAGAGTCATGATAGAAAATGAGGTTAGAAAAGTAATAGGAAATAAAGGCGCTAAAGTAACAATATATGCCCCACAAGGAGAAGAAGTTGCTAAAAAAACCTTTAATCCTAGACTAGGCATAGTTGGAGGAATATCTATAATAGGTACAACTGGTATAGTCGAACCAATGTCAGACGAAGGTTGGAAAAAATCATTATCAATAGAACTCCAAATGAAAAAGGAACAAGGTCTAGAAAATATAGTTTTGGTTCCTGGAAATCATGGAGAAAGATTTGTAAATGAAGTTCTAGATATAGATATGAAATATGTGGTTAGAACTAGCAACTTTATAGGATATATGCTAAAAGAAGCTCAGCGTATGGGATATAAAAAAATATTATTAGCAGGCCATTTAGGAAAGTACGTAAAATTAGCTGCTGGTATATTCAATACCCATAGTAAAGTTGCTGATGCTAGAGCAGAAGTATTAGTTGCATATTTAGCATTAATGGATGTTCCACATGAAATATTAAAAGAAGTTTACAATTGTTTAACTACAGAAGCAGCTATGGAGGTTATAAATAAATATGGATATGAAGATGTCTATGAGACTATAGCTAGCAAGAGCAAAGAAAGAGTAGATATTTACTTAGATGATATAAATATAGATGTAGGCGTAATTATATTTTCAATGGAACAGAAAACATTAGGTAAAACTTGCAATATAGAAAATTTATTGGGGGTTTTCAAAGATGATTAACATAATAGGCTTAGGGCCTGGAAATATAGAGTATATAACAAAACTTGGAGAAAAAATTATATATGATTCAGATATTTTAATAGGAGGAAAAAGAAATTTAAATAGCATACAGGAATTTAAAGGAAAAAAGATAGAGCTAAATTCAAATTTAGAAGAAATAATAGAATTTATAAAATTTAATAAAGATAAAAAAATATCTATAATAGCTTCAGGAGATCCTCTTATATATGGAATAGGAAAATATATAAGTGAAAACTTAGAAAAAAAAGATATAAATATAATAAATGGGATAAGTTCTATTCAGTATATTTTTTCTAAAATAAATATAGATATGAATGATTTATACATAACAAGCAGTCATGGAAAAATTCCCGATTTTGATTATATCCTATCTCACTCTAAAGTGGCTATGGTAACAGATAATAAAGTAGGTCCAAGGGAGATAGCAAGAGAGATAATAAACAGAAATTTAAAAAAGACTATGGTAATAGGAGAAAATTTGTCTTATAGTGATGAAAAAGTAACGTTAGCTTCTCCTATGCAAATACTTGGAATAGATAATTTTAATATGAATGTAGTGGTGATATTAGATGAAAGATAGCGAGTTTATAAGGGGCAAAGTTCCTATGACTAAAGAGGAAATAAGAACTATATCTATAGATAAATTGAACTTATCTAATGCAAAGAATTTTTTAGATATAGGAGCTGGAACTGGAAGTATAAGTATAGAAGCAGCTTTTAAATATAAGAATCTAGAGGTATTATCAATAGAAAGAAAAGACGAAGCTGTGGAGCTTATAGATAAAAATATTGAAAGATTTAATTTAAGTAATATAAAAGTTATACAAGGTTATGCACCTATAGAAACAAATAAGAAATTTGATTCTATATTTATAGGAGGCAGTGGAGGAAATTTAGAGGATATAATAAGGTGGTCTAAAAACCTATTAAACGAAAATGGAACTTTAGTAATAAATTGTATAATACTAGATACTTTATATAAATCCTTAAGCTTATTAGATAAATACGAATTTGATAATATAGAAACTATTATGGTAAATATAGCTAGACTTGAAAAGTTAGGAGAAGGTGAGTACTTTAAACCTTTAAATCCAACTTATATAATTTCATGCAAAAGGGGAGATAGAAATGAATAAAATACATTTTGTTGGAGCAGGGCCTGGAGATAAGGAGCTTATAACATTAAAAGGATATAAATTATTAAGTGAAGCTGATGTAGTTATATATGCAGGATCTTTAGTAAATCCTGAACTTCTAGAGTACTGTAAGGACAGTTGCGAGGTGCATAATAGTGCTTATATGGACTTAGGTGAGATAATAGATGTCATGGAAAAGGGAGTTAGAGAATCAAAATCTGTAGTAAGGCTACAAACAGGAGATTTTTCGATATATGGTTCTATAAGAGAACAAGTAGAAGAACTTATTAAAAAAGATATAGATTATGACTGCACGCCTGGAGTTAGCTCGTTTCTAGGGGCTGCATCATCATTAGGAGTAGAGTATACTGTTCCAGAAATATCTCAAAGTGTAGTAATAACTAGGATGGAAGGGAGAACTCCAGTACCAGAAAAAGAATCAATAGAATCATTTGCTAAACATCAAACATCTATGGTTATATTCTTATCTGTTCAAGAAATAGAAAAAGTAGTAGATAAGTTAGTAGATGGTGGATATCCTAAAGATACTCCTATAGCTGTTATATATAAGGCCACTTGGGAAGATGAGAAAATAGTAAGAGGAACATTAGAAAACATAGCAATTAAAGTTAAGGAAAATAATATAAATAAAACAGCATTAATAATGGTAGGCAAATTTTTAGGTGAGGAATACAATAACTCAAAGCTTTATCATAGGGATTTTAAACATGAATTTAGAAAATAAAATAGCAATAATAGCTATAACTAATAATGGAAAAAAATTAGCTATTAATATAAAGAAATATATAAGAAGTAGTGATATATATGTAACTGAAAAAATATATGAAAATGGACTTAATAGTATAAGCACAAAGCTTAATGATTTTGTAGGAACTATATTTAATAAATATGATTATATAATATTTATAATGGCAACGGGTATAGTAGTTAGATCAATAGCACCGTACATAAGAGATAAAACAATAGATCCTGGGATAATAGTAATAGATGAAAAGGGGACTAATGTTATAAGTTTACTATCAGGTCATATAGGTGGTGCTAATGGAATGACATTAGCTATAAGCAAACTTATAAATGCAAACCCAGTTATAACTACAGCTACAGATGTAAACAATAAATCTTCATTAGATATGATATGTAAATCTATAAATGGGTATATAGAAAACTTTAAAGAAAGTGTTAAGTTGATAAATTACATGCTGGTTGATAATAAAAAAGTTGGTATATATACAGATGGAAATTATGAAGTGGATACTAGAGGATGTATAAAGATAAATGATATAAAAAATGTAGATAAACTAGATTCTATTGTATGTATAACCAACAAAAAAGAACTAAATATAAACCACAATATAATTATAAAAATCATACCAAAAGATATAGTACTAGCTATTGGATGCAGAAAAGATACAGACAGTGATTTTCTTTACGAGTGTTTTATTGATTTTATAAACAAAAATAATATAGATAAAGAAGCTATAAAGATTATAGGTAGTGTTGAGGTAAAAAAAGATGAAAAAGCTATATTAGACTTAAGCGAAAGATTGAAAGTACCTTTTGAAATAATTTCTATAAATGATATATGTAAAGTAGAAGATAAATTTGATAAATCTGAATTTGTAAAACGTTCGGTAGGTGTTTATAGTGTAGCTGAACCAGTTGCATACATACTTTCAAATGAAAATCTTATAGTAAATAAATCAAAGTACAAAGGCATAACTTTTGCAATGGGGAGAGTGTAAATAATGATATATGTTATAGGAATAGGGCCAGGAAGTAAAGATATGATGACACTAGAAGCTATAAAAGCTCTTGAAGATAGTGAAGTTATAGTTGGATACAAAACTTACATAAATTTAGTAACTGAATTTATAAAAGATAAAGAAGTAATACAAAATGGAATGCGTCAAGAGATAGATAGATGTAGGCAAGCCGTGGAAGAAGCGAAAAAAGGTAAAACAGTAGCTGTTATAAGTAGTGGAGATTCTGGAATATATGGAATGGCAGGACTTATATTAGAACTTACAACTAAGGAAGAAGATATAAAAGTTAAAATAATACCTGGAGTTACAGCTAGCATAGGTGCAGCTGCAATACTTGGAGCACCTATAATGCATGACTTTTGTCATATAAGTTTAAGTGACCTTTTAACTCCTTGGGAAGTTATAGAAGAAAGAATAAAATGTGCAGCTAAAGCAGATTTTGTAATATGCTTATATAATCCTAGAAGTAAAGGAAGAAGCGGTCATTTAGAAAGAGCTTTTGATTTAATGAAAGAATATAAAAATCCAAATATTCCTGTTGGAATAGTAAAAAATGTTGGAAGAGAAGGGGAATCTAAAACTATATTTAAATTTAAAGATATGAATTATGAAATGGTAGATATGACTACTATAGTTATAATAGGGAATAAATCTACATTTATACATGACGATATAATGATAACTCCTAGGGGGTATAATGTATGATATTAGTTTTGGGAGGAACTTCTGACAGCTTAAGTATATGTGAACTATTAAATAACAGTGGTTTAGAATATACACTATCTGTAACAACTAAATATGGAAAAGACTTAGCATCTAAATATACAAATCATATATTAGTAAATAAAATGACTAAATATGATATGGTAAACTTCATAAAAGATAACAATATAAAACTTATAATAGATGCAACCCATCCATATGCAGCAGAAGTTTCTCAAACTGCTATAAATGCTAGCTATGAAACCAAAACAGAATATATAAGATATGAAAGAAAATCTGCATTAGATGATATAGATGATCCAAATATAGTAAAGGTAGACAATATAAAAGAAGCTTGCGAAATAGCAAATAAAATTGGGAAGAGAATATTTTTAGCTACTGGTAGCAAAAACATAAACTACTTTATAGAAAATATAAAAGATAAATATATAGTTGCAAGGATACTTCCAACTAGTGATGTTATAAAACAATGCGAAGATGCTGGATTAAATGCAGATAATATAATAGCAATGAAAGGTCCTTTCAGTGAAGAAATAAATGAAATTTTATACAAAGATTACAATATAGACTTAGTAATAACAAAAGAAAGTGGAAATGAGGGTGGATTTATAGAGAAGATAAGTCCATGCAAAAAGTTAGGCATAAGTAGTATAATTATAACTAGGCCTAAAATTAAATATCCTAAGATTGTAAATAACATAGAAGATATAGAAGCCTGTATGCTTAATAGGAGGTAAATTATGGATGTGGCAGTAATAGGTGTAAATCATAATACAGCTCCTATAAAAATAAGAGAAAAAGTATCTTTTACTGATACGAAGAAAATCGAAGGTATAAACTATCTACTAGATCATGGAATAAAAGAAGTTGTAATTTTATCAACTTGCAATAGAAGCGAGATATATATACATAGTGATAATATAGAATCTAAAATACATGTTTTAAAAGCTTTTTATGAGGATTTTTTTGATGCAAAGGGAATAAAAGAGTTCTTATTTGATAAAATGGGAAAAGATGCATTAATACATTTATATAACGTTTCATCTGGACTTGAATCCATAGTGTTAGGAGAAGATCAAATATTAGGACAAGTTAAAGATTCTCATCAATTTTCTATGGAATTAGGAGCTAGTGGTAAAATATTAAATAAATTATTTAGAGAAGCCATAACAACTGCTAAAGATATAAAAAGTAGCACAAAGATTTCGGAACACCCATTATCTATAAGTTACATAGGAGTTAAGTTTTTAAAAAATGAATTAGAAACATTAGAAAACAAAAATGTACTTATAATAGGTGTAGGAAAGATGAGCAAACTGACACTAAACCATTTACAAGAAGAAAAGGTTAATAAAATATATTTAGCTAACAGAAATTATTATAAATGCTTGGAATTAAAAAAAGAATATGAAAATCTAATACCTATAGAATATGAAAATAGATATGATATATTAGGTGATGTAGATATAGTTATAAGTGCAACTGCATCTCCTCATACTGTTTTAAAAACCGAAAATATGCCTAATATAAATAAACCATTATTTATAATGGATATAGCTCTTCCTAGAGATGTAGAAGAAAGTATAAATGAATTAGCAAATATATATGTGTATGATATAGATGACCTAAAGAGAATATCTAATGAAAATGATAGAAAAAGAAGAGAAATTGCTATGACCGCTACAAATATAATCGATGATAATATAACTGAATTTATAGATTGGATGAAAACTATAAAAGTAGATCCAACTATAAAGTCATTAAATGAAAGATGTTTAGATATTGAAAAAGATACTTTAGATTACATATATAGAAAAATTAGTTTAAATAAAAAAGAAGAAAAAATAATGGAGAAGATGTTATCATCTGCCTTAAAAAGGCTTATCAGAGAACCTATAACTAAGCTTAAGGAAATAAAAGATGAAGGGAAAAGAGATGAGTATATAAAGGTTATAGAAGATTTATTCGACCTATAGAGATTAAAAGGAGACATTACTATGAAAATAATAGTTGGAACTAGAGGAAGTAAATTAGCTCTAAGTCAAACTAACTTGGTAATAGATGAGTTAAAAAAACAAAATTTAGATGTTGAATTTGAAGTAAAAGTAATAAAGACTAAAGGGGATTTAATCCAAAATGTAGCTTTAGATAAAATAGGAGACAAAGGATTATTTGTAAAAGAAATAGAAGAACAACTAATAAATAAAAAAATAGACATGGCTATACACAGTATGAAGGACATGCCTTCAAATCTTCCTGAAGAGCTTAAATTTTCTTATGTTCCAAAGAGAGAAGATGTAAGAGATGTATTAGTATTAAAAGAAGGGTATACCTGTATAGATGATTTGCCTATAGGTGCGACTATAGGAACTGGAAGTAAGAGAAGAAAATATCAATTATTAAAATATAGGCCTGATTTAAATATAGTTCCAATAAGAGGAAATATAGATACTAGGATAAGAAAAATACAAGAAGAAAATTTAGATGGAATTGTACTTGCAGCAGCAGGCATGCACAGGCTAGGAATAGAAGATAAAATAAGCCATTATTTACCTATTCATTTAGTTATTCCAGCTCCAGCCCAAGGTGCATTAGCCATAGAAGTAAGAAAAAATGAACCTAATATAGATAAAGTTATAAAATCTATAGAAGACATGGATACATATAGACAAATAACAGCAGAAAGAGGATTTTTAGATGAGATAAATGGTAGCTGCCATATACCTATCGGCGCTTATTGTACATTGGAAGGTGAAAGTATAAAACTAACTGGACTTTTAGGTGATGAAGAAGGACATAGACTTGTAACTAAATCAATAGAAGGAAAAGTTGGTAGTGAAAGAGAGCTAGGTATACAGCTAGCAAAAACAGTGTTAAAGGAGCTATATAGTTATGAAGGGTAAAGTTTACTTAGTAGGAGCAGGGCCTGGAGATTATAAACTGATGACATTAAAAGGAATGGAATGTATAAAAAAATCAGATGTTATAGTTTATGATAGACTAGCTAACGAAAATTACTTGAACGAAGTTAAAGATAATTGTGAAATCGTATATGTGGGTAAAGCTTCAAGTGACCATACATTATCGCAAGATGAGATAAATGAGTTAATAGTTCAAAAGGCAAAAGAGGGAAAAGTAGTTACTAGATTAAAAGGTGGAGATCCATATGTATTTGGTAGAGGAGGAGAAGAAGGAGAATATTTATTAGAAAATGGAATAAGTTTTGAAGTTGTTCCAGGTATAACTTCTGCAATAGGAGGACTTTGTTATGCGGGTATACCTATAACCCATAGAGATCATGCATCTTCATTTCATGTTATAACAGGACACTTAAAAGATGATGAAAATGATAGTCTTAACTGGAATGCTTTATCTAATATAGAAGGTACTTTAGTATTTTTAATGGGAGTTGCTAATCTAAATAAAATATGTAAAAACCTAATTAGAGAGGGAAAAGACAAAACTACTCCAGTTGCCATAATAAACTGGGCTACTAGATATAACCAAAAAGTAGTTACAGGTACTTTGGAAAATATATACGATATAGTTTTAAAAGAAAATATAAAACCACCTAGTTTAATAGTTGTAGGAGATGTTATTAAATTAAGAGACAAATTGAACTTTTTTGAAGATAAAGAGTTATTTGGTAAAAATATAGTTGTAACTAGAGCTAGATCACAAAGTAGTACCTTGGTAGAAAAAATATCTGACTTAGGGGGAAATGCTATACAATTCCCTACTATAAAGATAGATGAAATAACTCCAAATAAAGAATTAGAACAAGAAATAAATAACATAGAAAAGTATAGTTATATAATATTAACTAGCCAAAATGCAGTAGATATATTTTTAGATAATATGTATAAGATGAATGTTGATTTAAGAAAATTACACAATGCTAAGATAGTTGCAATAGGTCCAGCTACTGCAAATGCACTAAGAGATAAAGGAATAATAGCTGATATAATTCCCTCGAAATATGTTGCAGAATCTATATATGAAGTATTAAAAGATAAATTAAATAAAAATGACAATATATTAATACCTAGAGCGTCTAATGCAAGAGATTATCTATTAGAAAAGCTAAGTGAAATATGTAGTGTAAAAGAGATACATATATATAATACAGTTATGGAATCTAGTGATAAAGATCACATATTAAAATTATTAAACGAGAGTAAAATAGATTATATAACTTTTACAAGTTCATCTACAGTAAATAACTTTATAAATATATTAGGTAATGAAAATATAGATAAATTATCTAATATGAAACTAATATCAATAGGACCTATAACATCTAAAACAATAAATTCTTATGGGCTAGAAGTATACAAAGAAGCTGTAGAATACACAATAGATGGAATACTAGATTGCATAAAACTAGATAAAATTAATGGAGGAAATTACAATGCTTAGAAGACCAAGAAGATTAAGAGCAAATTCAGCAATAAGAGATTTAGTAAGAGAGACAAAGTTAAGTATAGAAGACTTAATATACCCTTTATTTGTAGTAGAGGGAGAAAATATAAAAAAAGAGATACCATCTCTGCCAGATGTTTACCATTTTTCAGTTGATAAATTAAAAGAAGAAATAGAAGAACTAAAAGATTTGGGAATTCAACATGTATTATTATTCGGTGTACCAGACGAAAAGGATGAATACGGAAAAGAAGCTTACAATGATAATGGAATAGTTCAAAAAGGCATAAGAGAAATAAAGTCAATATGTCCAGAAATGTATGTTGTGACAGACATATGTATGTGTCAATATACAAGTCATGGTCACTGTGGAATACTTACAAGATGTGGGCATGTAGATAATGATCAAACTTTAGAGTATTTATCTAAAATAGCAATAAGTCATGCTAAAGCTGGAGCTGATATGGTTGCTCCATCAGATATGATGGATGGAAGAATTGAATCTATGAGAGAAGCATTAGATATATCTGGATTTGAAAATGTATCTATAATGTCATATAGTGCAAAATATGCATCTAATTTCTATGGACCTTTTAGAGAGGCAGCTCATTCAACTCCATCATTTGGAGATAGAAAAACTTATCAAATGGATCCAGCTAATACAAATGAAGCTTTAATGGAAGTAGAGTTAGATATACAGGAAGGTGCAGATATAGTAATGGTAAAACCTGCATTATCTTATTTAGATGTTATAAGAAGGGTTAAAGATAACTTTAATATGCCAGTAGCAGCATACAATGTTAGTGGGGAATATTCTATGCTTAAATTAGCTATTAAAAATGGCTTATTAAACGAAGGCGCTATATATGAAAGTGTATTATCTATAAAAAGAGCTGGAGCAGATATAATAATAACATATTTTGCAAAGGATTTAGCTAAAATGCTTAGGGGGTAGTACATATGAATAATGAAAAATCTAAGGAGATATACGATGAAGCTATAAAGTATATACCTGGTGGAGTTAATAGCCCTGTTAGAGCTTTTAAATCAGTGGGATTAGATCCTATATTTATAGATAAAGCCCATGGATCTAGAATATATGATGTAGATGGAAATGAATATATAGATTATATATGTTCATGGGGGCCCCTTATGTTAGGTCATAGTCCAGAAGATATAGTAACTGGAATAGAAGACATAGTAAGAAAAGGAACAAGTTATGGAGTACCGACTGAAATAGAAGTAAAAATGGCTAAGCTTATAGTAGAATCTTATCAAGCTATAGATCAGGTTAGAATGGTTAACTCTGGAACAGAAGCTACTATGAGTGCACTTAGAGTTGCTAGAGCATATACGAATAGAAATAAAATATTAAAATTTGAAGGGTGCTATCATGGACATTCTGATGCATTATTAGTTAAATCAGGTTCAGGGACAATAACTTATGGTGTTCCTACAAGTCCGGGTGTTCCAAATGATGTAGTTAAGGATACATTAGTATGTAGATACAATGATGTAAAAGCTGTAGAGGATATATTTAAGGAACATGGTAGTGATATAGCAGCTGTTATAGTAGAAACAGTGGCAGGAAATATGGGAGTCGTACCAGGTAAAAAGGAGTTTTTACAATATCTTAGAGATATAACAAATGAGTATAGTAGTGTGCTTATATTTGATGAAGTTATAACTGGATTTAGACTTGCGTATGGAAGCTCTAGTGAATATTTTGGCATAAACCCAGACATGGCGTGTTTTGGTAAAATAATAGGGGCAGGACTTCCTGTAGGAGCTTATGGTGGTAAAAAAGAAATAATGAGTATGGTATCACCAGTAGGACCTGTATATCAAGCAGGTACACTATCTGGAAACCCACTAGCTATGTACATGGGATATAAAAATTTAACTATATTAAGAGATAATGAAGAAATCTATAAAGAGTTAGAAAGAAAGGCAATAAAGCTTGAAGAAGGCCTAAAGGAAAATATTAAAAATTTAGGGCTAGAATATACTGTAAATAGAGCAGGATCTCTAGTATGCTTATTCTTTGCCAAAGGGCCTATAGATAATTATGATGATGTAAAGAATTGTGACGTAAATAAATTTAATATTTATTTTAAAGAATTACTAGAAAGAGGAGTATTACTTGCTCCGACGCAATTTGAAGCTATGTTTTTATCAAACGCACATACTGATGAAGATATAGAATATACTATAAAAGCAAGTTATGAGGCTTTAAAGGTTGCCCATAATATATAGGGGATAGTGTTTTCCTAGGCATGTTGAATTATGACATTAGATATGTTAAAATAAAATTATGAAAATTTTATAGTTAATAAATTAGGTTCTAGAAAAGATTAAATGGGAAAGAGGTAAAAGTCCTCTGCAGCCCCCGCTACTGTAAGGTTGACGAACCCTTATTTAACCACTATGATTCTATATCATGGGAAGGTGAGGAAGTAGATTGATACCAAGCCAGGAGACCTACCTAATTTATATTAAAGTAAGGTCTTCGGGGTGAAGGGTGTAACTTTAGGCAGGAATAATTGACATATTACTGTGTAAATTACAAATCCTAACCCTCATGGGTTAGGATTTTTTTATAGGAGTGATAACATGTACTATCCAATGATGGTAAACATAGAGGATAAAAGGATAACAGTAATAGGTGGGGGAAAAGTAGCCTATAGGAAAGTAAAAAACTTTATATCATTTGGATATACAGTTGAGGTTATAGCTCCAGATGTAATAGAAGAATTTAAAAATATAGAAAATAAGATAATTTTAACAACTGATTTTTATAAAGAAGACTATATAAAAAACAGCTTTATTGTGGTGGCATCTACAGATAATAAAGATTTAAATCAACAAATAGGTTTATATTGCAAAGAGAACAATAAATTATGCAATGTTGTCGATAACCCTAGTTTATCTAGCTACATAGTTCCTTCAGTAGTTAAAAGAGGAGATTTAATAATAAGTATATCGACGGGTGGGAAAAGCCCTTCTCTTTCAGCTAAGATAAAAAATGATTTAGAAGAGCGATATAATGACGACTATGAAGAGTATGTAAATTTATTAGGAAGTACAAGAAATAAAGTTTTAGAAAAATATGAAGATAAAGTTGAGAAAAGAAAGATACTGAATAGTTTAATATCTATGAATTTAGAAGAGCTTAGAAATCTAGATATTTAAGCAGGGGGAGATATAATGAATAAGGCTATACTAGTAGTAAGTTTTGGGACAAGTTATCACGAAACGAGAAAAAAGACTATAGAGGCTTGTGAAAATAAAATAAGAGAAACTTTTGCTGAATATGATGTATTCAGAGCATTTACATCTAATATGATAATAAAGAAGTTGGCAGATAGAGATAAGATACATATAGATAATCCAGTTGAAGCTTTACAAAAGTTATATGAAAAAGGATATAAAGAAGTCATAGTTCAAACTCTTCACATAATAAATGGAGAAGAATTTGATAAACTTAAAGACCAAGTTAAATTATTCGAATGTAAATTTGAAAAATTAGCATTAGGAAAACCGTTACTCACAACTATAGATGACTATAAAAAAACTATAAATGCTTTAAAATTGCAAATGCCTACTGTAAAAGAAAATGAGGCAGTAGTTCTTATGGGTCATGGTACATTCCATGAAGCTCACTCATCTTATCCTTGTTTAAACTATATGTTAGAAGAGACTAATATAAACGCTTATGTTGGAACTGTTGAAGGATATCCTGAGTTAGAAAATGTTATAACTAGGTTAAGAAAAAACAATATATCTAAGGCTATACTAATGCCGTTTATGTTAGTAGCAGGAGATCATGCAATAAATGATATGGCTTCAGATGAGGAAGACTCTTGGAAAAGCATATTGGAAAGAGAAGGATTCGATGTAGAAGTATATCTTAAGGGTCTAGGAGAAAATCCAGAAATACAAGATATATTTGTATCTCATATAACTGATTTAACAAAAGAAGAAGTAATATCAAATATTTAATTTAGGGGGAAATACTTATGACAAAGTTTTATGGAATAGGAACAGGACCAGGAGATAGTTCATTGCTTACAATAAAAGCAGTAGATACTTTGAAAAAGCTAGACATATTATATACACCAGAAGCACAAAAAGAAGGTAAAAGTTTAGCTTTATCTATAGTAGAACCGTATCTTAACGGTGAAATAGAAATTAAACAAAAGCATTTTCCAATGAGCTTTAATAGCGTAGAAAAAATAGATGCATGGGACGATATTGCAAAAGAAATACAAAGAGATGTTGAAGATGGCAAAAACGTAGGTTTTATAACTTTAGGAGATCCTATGATATACAGTACATATGTTTATATAATGGAAAGATTAATAAGTAATATTGAGGTAGAAACTATACCTGGAATATCTTCTTTCTCAAATATAGCATCAAATCAAAATTTCCCATTGGTTATGGATAAAGAGCCTCTTATAATAATTCCATGCACTACAGATGAAGAAAAGATAGATTATGCATTAGAAAATTATAGCTCTATAGTTCTTATGAAAGTATATAAAAATTTTGAGCAAATAATAGATAAAATAGAAAAAAATAATCTTATGGATCATGCTATTTTAGTTAGTAACTCATCATTAGGAAGTGAAAAAGTATACAAAAACTTAAGAGAGATAGATCTTAGTAAAAAAGTATCTTATTTTTCAACTATTCTAATAAATAAAGAGCAGAAAGTGTCGTAGTATATGACACTTTTGGTCTTAGGGGGATAAAGGTATGAAAGATTTAAAACTGGGGCTAATAGCAGGATTGTTATTGGTATTCTTAAATCCTACAAATTCATCAGCTATGCACATAATGGAAGGGTTTTTACCATTTAAATGGTCACTAATATGGTCAATTATATTTATACCTTTTTTTATAAAAGGATTAAAAAATCTTAAATCAATATTTAAAAATGATCCAAATAAAAAGCTATTAATAGCACTAGTAGGAGCATTTGTATTCGTACTGTCAGCTTTAAAGATACCATCTATAACAGGAAGTAGTTCTCATCCAACTGGAGTAGGTCTTGGAGCTATACTTTTTGGACCAGGTGTTATGTCTGTAGTAGGAACAATAGTGCTTTTATTTCAAGCGTTATTATTAGCACATGGAGGTATAACAACTTTAGGGGCAAATGCATTTTCTATGGCTGTAGTAGGTCCTATAATATCTTATTTAATATTTAAATTTATGAAAAAAAGAAACTTAAAAATTGCTACATGTGTATTTACATCAGCAGCTATAGGAGATTTAGCTACATATATAATGACCTCTATACAATTAGCCTTAGCATTTCCAGATCCTAATGGAGGTATAATAGTATCTTTAATTAAATTCTTATCTATATTTTGTTTAACTCAAATACCTATAGCAATAGCAGAAGGTATATTGACAACTGTAGTGTATAACTTACTATTACAGAATAAGGTAGAAGGAATGATTGGAGATGAATATAAATATGAAACAGAGATTAATGAGTAATAATATAATTTTAGTTATAATAGCAATTTTACTTATAGTATCTCCTTTAGTTATAAATAAAAATGCTGAATATAGTGGAGCAGATGGGCAAGCAGAAGAGATTATAACAGAAATAGATCCTAATTATAAACCTTGGTTTAGTAGCATATATGAACCTCAAAGTGGAGAAGTAGAAAGTCTATTATTTGCTGTTCAAGCATCTTTAGGAACAGGGATTATATGTTATTACTTAGGTTATATAAAGGGGAAAAAAAATGATAGCCATAGATAAATATGCATACAACAATGGATTATTAAATACTAATCCTATATTAAAGTTTACAATAGGTGCCACGTTATTAATAGCATCTATAATTTTTAATAATAGAGTATTTGTTGCAGTAGTTATGGGTCTTATGAGTTTTTGTATAGTATTCTTAGCCAAAATAGATTTTAAATATTATATAAAGTTACTTGCTATACCTATATATTTCTTAATTTTTAGCACTATGGCAACGTTAATTTCTATATCTAAAGAGCCGATTGATTTTATAATTAATATAAAATTACATGAGTTTTATATAGGAATATCTAGTTTATCCTTAAATATATCTATTAATCTATTACTTAGGTCTATGTGCTGCTTGACATGTACTTACTTTTTAGTTTTAACGATACCTTTTAATCAAATGATTTTGATATTAAAAAAATTATATATACCTAAGACTGCTATAGAAATAACAGTCTTAGTTTACAGATTTATATTTATATTTTTAGAAGAAATTCAAGAAATTTATATATCTCAGAGCTTAAGGTTTGGATACATTAATTTAAGAACATCTTACAAATCTTTAGGAATATTAATAAGTACTCTTTTTATAAGAGTTATGAGCAGATATAAAGATATGTCTATATCTTTAGAAACTAAACTCTACAATGGAGAGTTTTATGTATAGAGGTGAATAGTATGCTTAAAATGAGTAATGTTACATACGAATATGATAAAGATAATATAGCTCTTAAAAATATAAATATAGATTTATCTAAAGGAAATATGATAGGGATAATAGGCGCAAATGGTTCTGGTAAATCTACATTATTTATGAATTTTGCAGGCATATTAAAACCTACATGCGGAGAGGTATTATATAAAGATAAACAGCTAAAATATGATAAAAAGAGTTTGTATGAATTGAGAAAAAATATTGGGATAGTATTTCAAGACCCTGATAAACAAATATTTTACTCGAATGTGTATGATGATATAGCATTTGCTCTTAGGAACATAGGGTTAGATGAAGAAACTATAAAAATAAGAGTTAATAATGCATTATTAGGTGTCGATGGATTGGAGTTCAAAGATAAACCAGTCCACTTTTTAAGTTATGGCCAAAAAAAAAGAGTTGCAATTGCATCTGTATTGGCTATGCAAAATAATATAATACTATTTGATGAACCAACAGCAGGATTAGATCCTATTAGCACCAAATCTATTGTAAACATAT
The DNA here is from genome assembly GCF_058146105.1 of Sporacetigenium sp. TC11. Classification (NCBI taxonomy): domain Bacteria; kingdom Bacillati; phylum Bacillota; class Clostridia; order Peptostreptococcales; family Tepidibacteraceae; genus Sporacetigenium; species Sporacetigenium sp. TC11. Next base: position 27,905 of record NZ_JBYVNY010000017.1, read on the forward strand.
TAAAAGACATTTACAATAAAGGAAGAAAAGTAGTTATTTCAAGTCACGATATGGATTTAATATACGAAATATGTGATTATGTATATGTTTTAAATAGAGGAAGTATAATTGATGAAGGTATTATAGATGAAATATTCCTAAAGGATGAAATATTAAAACAAGCTGGTCTTGGCCAACCATGGTTGGTAAAAGTTCATAAAAATATGAAATTGCCTTTGTTTAGAAATGAAGAAAATTTATATAGATACTGGGATAAAATTAATGTAGATGTATTAATATAAAGGGCTTACAGCCGTAAGTTCTTTATATTTAAAAAAATTGAAAAAGGTGTTGACTATATTTAAAGATCATGATATATTATTACTTGTAGTCGACAAGAGGAAAAACAAATGTAAAAAAACTTGTTGACAGATAGTTTTAAGCATGATATAGTAATATTTGTTCCTAAGATAAGGGACAAAACAAATTGAACTTTGAAAATTAAACAGTAGGATAATTAAACACCATTTATTTAAAAGTAATGCCAAGTTTATCATGAGAGTTTGATCCTGGCTCAGGATGAACGCTGGCGGCGTGCCTAACACATGCAA
>NZ_JBYVNY010000018.1:0-2181 GCF_058146105.1 Sporacetigenium sp. TC11
AAACCTGATTTGCTACCATATCAAATCTTTTTGCATCTAATCCAGCAAACATACCATCCCATTTAGTTTCAACATATTCTGCTTTTACACCAAGACGCTTTGCTACTTCATTAGCTATTTCTACGTCAAAACCTGTTAAATTACCCTTTTCATCATGGAATGTGAAAGGAGCATAAGTTCCTTCAGTACCAATACGTATTTTGCCCTCGCTCTTTATTGTTTCTAGTGAGTTTTTAGCTTCAGTTTTTGCAGCTTCTTCACTAGTCTTTGTTGAACATCCTGTAATCCCTATAGCTAAAGTTAAAGCTAGTATAGTGCTGATAAATATATTTTTCCTTTTCATTTTATATCCTCCATTTTAAATAGTTAATATATTATATTAGTTATTTATTATATCTAATTTAAACTTATCAATTTACAATAAATTTCATATTGTCTTTAACGTTCTCAACACATGAAAATCCTAACATTATCTTATTGAGATGTAATATAATATTAGGATTTTATATTTATTGGGGTTTTGTTATACTTAAAGTTTTACTAACACAATATATTATTTTTTGTTTTTCCTATTAAATGCTACTCCTCCAGTTAATATACTAGCAGCACCAATTACCATAGTTGCAATACTACCTAACATATTTGCACCAGTTTTAGGTAATTCTGAAGTATCATCTGCTACTTCATTATTTACCGGATTACTTATATTGTCATCATATACTGGCTCATTAGTTACAGGATCAGTTATAGTTCCATCATTATCTTCCGGTTCATTACCTACTGGATCTGTTGGAGTTCCATCATTATCTCCTGATCCATTATCTACAGGATCTGTTGGAGTTCCGCCATTGTCTTCTATTATATTTAGTACTGGCTCTTGTATATCTCCATTTGCGTCAACTAATAATTTCATATTTGCAGTAGGTTGGAAACTTTTCACTTCACCATTTGCGTACTGTATAGTATTTTCTTTAGTATCTATTGTATATACTAAATCCCATTGAGGTTCAGCTGCTAATGCGCTAACGCTAAATAAGCTGAAAGCCCTTGCCGATTTCAATGTAACTGGAGCTTTTAATGTATATTTACTTATCATACCATCACTTGTAATCTCATACTTTTCACTTGCGTTTTTCTCAATAGTTGTTAGTTCTTTTGAAGATTTTATAATTGTATTTTCAATTTTTATTTCTAATACTCCATCATTAACTTCTATAAAAGTATTTTCTTTATCTAAGGCTTCGCTAACTATTCCTACAACTATTTCTTCTGTTGCAGCTATATTAATTTCTGAATTATCTTCTGATTTATCAATTGATAAACCACTTTCTTTACTTAATTCTTCAACTACTGAATCAATCTTACTTGGTTGCGTAGTATCTTCTTTTTCAGTCCATGTTATAGTTTGTTTGTGTGTCATATATGTTTTGTCTAATGATACATACTCTATATTAAAACTTACTGTTTCTGGATCTAGTTTTATTATTTGTGAGTCAGCATCTAATTTTAAATCTATTATTTTACCATCATTTGTCTTTATACGTGCTGATGTTAAGTTATTTAAATTTTCATCTTTAATATTAACTTTAACATATGCACTTTCACCTTTTACTGCATTAATAACTGATCCTTGAACTAATGAATCTTCTGCTGAAACATGTTTCCCTGTATCTTCCCCTGCTTGATGCTCTTCATGTGAGCCGCCTTCTGTAGTATGTTCTTCTGTCATATCATCTTGTGTAGGATCTGGTGTTGGCGTTGTACCTTCCCCTGCTTCATGGCCTGCATGTGGATCTATTGTTGGATCATCTGTCGTTGGTTCCGGTGTTGTTGTTTCTCCACCTGTTTTATGGTCTGCATGTGGATCTACTACTGTTGTATCATCTGTTGTTGGATCTGTTGTTGGATCTACCGTTGGATCCGGCGTTGTTGTTTCTCCACCCGTTTGATGGTCTGCATGTGGGTCTACTACTGTCGTATCATCTGTCGTTGGGTCTACTGTTGGATCCGGTGTTGTACTAGTTTCTTCACCCGTTTGATGGTCTGCATGTGGGTCTACTACTGTCGTATCATCTGTCGTTGGGTCTACTGTTGGATCCGGTGTTGTTGTTTCTCCACTCGTTTGATGGTCTGCATGTGGGTCTACTGCTGTTGGATCATCTGTCGTTGGGTCTACTGTTG
>NZ_JBYVNY010000018.1:2281-21992 GCF_058146105.1 Sporacetigenium sp. TC11
GATCCGGTGTTGTACTAGTTTCTTCACCCGTTTGATGATCTGCATGTGGATCTACTACTGTTGTGTCATCTGTCGTTGGATCTACTGTTGGATCCGGTGTTGTACTAGTTTCTTCACCCGTTTGATGGTCTGCATGTGGGTCTACTACTGTTGTGTCATCTGTCGTTGGGTCTACTGTTGGATCCGGTGTTGTACTAGTTTCTTCACCCGTTTGATGATCTGCATGTGGATCTACTACTGTTGTGTCATCTGTCGTTGGATCTACTGTTGGATCCGGTGTTGTACTAGTTTCTTCACCCGTTTGATGATCTGCATGTGGGTCTACTACTGTTGTGTCATCTGTCGTTGGATCTACTGTCATATCCTCTTGTGCTGGTTCTTGTGTTGTATTAGTATCTTCACTGCTAGTATTTGTAGGTTCTACTGATTGCTCGATTTGTGTAGTATTTTCCTCAGGATTCTGAACTTCTTCAGCCTTTACAGGAGTTAAAGTTGCACTAGATAGTATCATCATAATTGCTGCAGTAGTAATTTTATTCTTATGCATTGTTTATTTTCCTCCAATTATTATAAATTCTTCTTAGATTCTGCTAATTGACCAGTAGATTCTGCTTTACTATTATGTATCTTTTGATTAAATTCTTTTACATTTCTAGCTACTACTATTGTGCATGCACAATCATCCATATAGGTCTTATTTCACTTTAGATACTGAATATGTGTTATGTAGCTAATTTTCGTTTAATTCCCCCCTAATTATAATAATGCTATTATGTACCCCTTACCCGTATATGGTATAAGTACTTGTTAAACATATAATAAGGTGAAATTATGTGAATCTTATGAAGAATAAATATTTTTTTATCATTTTAATAATATTTTTTATCCTATACAAACACATATAATAAAGTCTATAAAATATAAAAAAGCTACCGATAAATATCTATCAGTAGCTTTACAATTTATACTTATATTAATATTTCTTTTCATATATATATAAATTGGACAAAGAGGTTCTTTGAGTGACTTGATATCATTGGATTAATTGAGATTAAAAGCAATTAAAATAAGCGAGCACTCAATTTGTACTGGCTTATCTTATTATTTGCGGCAACATCCTTTTTTCTTTTTACTAAAAAACGTCTTATACATCATGAATATAGCTAAACCAATAATCCCTGCTGTAATTATATACTCAATTACCATAGTATTTCCTCCCTTATAAAACTCTTCTTACCCTAGGGGGGTATTTAAAAATTAGAAACTACCCATCATATTATTGTTTGAATCTCCATGACAAGCTTCTGATCCTCCCATTGCATTGTGCATCTTAATCATAGATTCTCTATCTATTGAGCCCATCATGTTTGCCATAGAATCGTATCCACTGTTTCTCATAATATCAATCATCTTTTGATAATCTTCATCTGTCATATTATTCATAAACTCATCCATAGCTTTGTAATCTCTATTTTCAAGAGCTTTTGCCATATCGTTAAATCCATATTCTTTCATTAATCTAACCATTTCTTTTTGTTCAAAGTCTAATTCATTTATTTTATTGCTTTCAACTTTTGTTATATTAGCATTTGAATTCAAATAAGATTCTATTTTTACATTACTTACTTCTGTAACATTATCCTTTGTATTTGCATAAGTCATTCCTGTTACTCCTCCTATTACTAAAAAACCTGCTAGTGTAAATAACATACCTTTCTTTTTCATTATATTCACTCCTTATTATATTTTGTACTATCATTATAATATCATTTTGTTTCTTTATTATAAAAAATAATTATGATTTAAATATGAAGATTCTATTTTTTATTCTTTTAATATTTTCTTTTTTTGTATATACTCTTCCTCTGAAATTTCTCCCTTTGCAAATCTTTGATTTAATATATCTAGAGCATCATTTCCCCCATTTCCTATACTATAATTTCCATTAGATAATCTAAATGCTATATATATAATTAATCCTATTAATAGTAGAGGAACAAACATACCAAATCCTGCCATCATTCCATATCCACCCATCATATTATATCAATCCTCTCTAATTTTTATAATATCTCTATATTCATATAATACGATTGAAATGTGTAGATTTTATGTAGATTATGATCTCTAATATTTTAAAACTTAAAAATAAATGGAGACATAAAAGTCTCCTTTAGGTTATCCATTATATTTTCCCTTCTATTATCAAATACCTATATAACTTTTATCTAGTATACATATTACTTTTCAAATGTTTTAACTTTTTATGATAAAGCATTCTTAAAAGGAAAGCAATTGCAAAATTAATTATTAAAATAAATATAGCTATATCAAAGAAAAACTCTTGAGGTAATATATTAATAATTGGATCTTTCTGAGGATCAAAAATCCAGTAGTCATTTCTAAAAAGTATTTTATGAAATATTATAAAACTTCTTTCAAAATTTAATGAAAAAATTGCACCAAAAATAATTGGAAAGAAAGTCAGAATATTAGAAGCTTGTTTTACAAAATTAAAATTTCTTTTCTTATACTGAAAAACTATCCCTATTGTGCTTATTATAATACCTATAATTAGTATAATATCTAATGAAGAAAATATTTTTTGGACCTCTTCAAAGTGAACCTGGCCAAATAATGATGATGGCAAAGTAGGAAGTTCAAATTTACCATTTTCTTTACCTAATAAATAATCTATAGTATAATCATAATTTTTTAAAATTTCATTCTTCGTCATATTCGCAGTAGCTTCTATATTCAAACGATCAACTTCAAAATAATAAAAAGATTTAAAAGCTAGTGCAAATTTTACTATTAATATTAAAATACATAAACTTAAAGATATAGCAATTATAGTTTGCACGCTCTTATTTTTTTCTTTATACATACTTATATTCAATTAAATCACTCCTTTATAAAATTACCCCTCTAAGATTTTTACTTAGAGGGGTATTATTATTTAACCTTAATGACAAGATCCACCTAGATCTATTGATGCCATAACGCTTACCATAGAATCATATCCATTTTCACTCATTATCTGAAGCATCTTTTGATAGTCTGCAGCTGAGGTATTAGCTTTTAGATTAATTAACTTTTCATAATCTTCATCAGTCATATTGTTAGTGAATTCATCCATAGCCTCATAATCTTTTTTCTCAAGAGCCTCTGCTATATTGCTAAATCCATTAATCTCCATTATCTTAATCATATCTTGCTCTTCAAGATTTGATTGTTCTGCAATATCATCTTGTGAATTTTGATTAGGTCCTACTACTCCATTATCTACTACACTTTTAATATCATTTTTTATGCTTTCATAATTAAGTCCTATTATTCCTACTACTGCTAAAACTCCTGTTATAACTAATAACATAACTTTGTTTTGCATTGTACTCCCCCCTTTATAGTAATTTTATTATATCTTTTTTATTTATTCTTATCTGTAATTTTATAATCTTCTTTATCAACAGTTATACAATCATTATCTTCATTTTTTGCACAACAACTTGCATTATTGTTTTCACCTTTTTTATGGCTTCTTCCCATCATAAACATCATACCAATCATCATAATTGGGCAAATTAAAGATGCTAAACTAGAAAGGGCTAATGCTTTAAACCCAAGTAGCGGAAGTAATGCTACAAGTATAATTGGTAATAAACAGCATAGGCCCATCATAAGTCCATGTTTTAAGAACCCTTTTTTATTGTTTTCATTATTATTATTATTATTATTGTGGCAATTCATATAGTACCTCCATGTTTTTATATTTTTTTCTTAATGAACAATATAGTAAATCCAAGTTCCAACTACCAAAATAAATCCTGAAACTATATAACCTAAATATAACTCTTTAGATGAAATATTTTTTCTTTCTTCATCTATAACCTTATTATGTTTTTTTATTTTACTTCCAGCTATTATTGCAACTACTATAATTAATATACTTGTCACATGAGCAACTGTTAAGTTTCCAAATACAATAGGATTTTCTCTAACAAATTCTATTAATGCACGATTTGCAGCAAAGCCTATTAAATAGTGAATAAATAACTGTCCATGATACTGAATTTTTTCTCTTTTTCTCCATAAGTATATAAATAAAATTAAATCTAATATCATTTCATAAATTTGAGCAGGATGTAACAATTGATTATTTACCATTATTCCCCATAGATATTGGCTCTTCATAGGTATTCCAAATACATCACATCCAACTCTACCAATGGCCTGCCCTAATATAATTCCTGGAGCAAATGCATCTGCTGCTTTTAAAAATGATATTTGCTTTTTTCTTGTGTACCAAATTGCAAATATAATTCCTCCTAATATTCCCCCCTGGATAGACATTCCTCCATTTTGGATATGAAATATTTCTATAGGATTGCTTATATAATTTGATAAATCAAAGACTAAAATATAATATAGTCTTGCTCCTATTACAGAAGCTATTATTGTATATAAGCTTATATCCCACATACTATCTTCATCTAGGCCTTTTCTTTTGGCTTCTCTTAACATTACTAATATTCCTGCAACCATTGCAATTGCCACGGCTACACCAAATAAGTATATAGAAATGCCTCCTATTTTAAATAGTTCTACCAATGATATCTCTCCTCTTTCGCATAAAGTTTAGAAACTATTTATTTTTTGATTGTTTATTAAGATCACAGCAATCTAGTTTTCCTGATCCTAAATTTTTCTTATTAGCTTTTTCTAATCTTTTAATGAAATTTTTTAACCATTTTGGCATTAATAACACTCCCCTTATTAAAATTATATTATTATTTTTTTAATAAAACATTTCTCCTAGCTATATATTCTTCTTCATTTATCTCACCTAAAGCGAATTTTTCATCTAATATCTTAAGTGTACTTCTAGAGTTATCGGTATGTTTATTAAATAATTTTACAAATAGTACTATTAAAGCAATGAATATAGCTACTTTTATACCCATCATTAGAAGAAACCATCCACTACCTATAAAACCGGATCCTCCAAAACCTCCACAAAGCATAACAAAAACCTCCTTATATAATTCATCTTTCTTGACTACATTATATGTAGATATTATGGAGAACTTATGAAGAATAAAAAATTATTAAATTTTTTTAATAAAATTAAGAAATAATATAAATCTTCATAAAATCTATACAATTATATGGCAAAATTATATAAAAGGATAATTAGGAGGGTTATAAATGAAAAATATAAATATTTTAATCGTAGAAGACGAAGTTAATATAAATGAAGTTGTAAAAAGCTATTTAGATAAAGAAGGTTATACTACTTATCAATCATTTGATGGAAAAAGTGCACTTGAAAATTTTGATAAACATAATCAAGATATTATTTTACTAGACATAATGCTTCCTGATATATTAGGTACTGATATTTGCAAAGAAATTAGGAAAAAATCAGATGCCTATATTGTAATGCTTACAGCTAAAAGCGACGAAGCAAGTATTATAGAAGGTTTAGGTATTGGAGCCGATGAATATATAACAAAACCATTTAGTGCTAAGGAACTTGTCGCTAGAATAAATTCTATTTCTAGAAGAATAGAAAAAAAGCCAGAACAACCTAACCATATATATACTTTCAATAATAAGGATTTAGTAATTGATACAAATACCTATGAAGTAAAAAAGCGTGGACAATTATTAAATCTAACTGCTACTGAGTATAAAATATTGCTTAGTATGGTTAAGTACCCAAATAAAGTTTTCACTAGAGAAGAATTAATAATTCTCGTTTTAGGATATGACTACGATGGAATGGACAGAGCTATAGACACTCATATAAAAAATATAAGACAAAAGATAGAAGATGATCATAAAAATCCAGCATATCTTACTACAGTATATGGTATAGGATATAAGTTTTGTGGAGGAAATATAAAATGAAGCTTAAACTAAGATATAAACTAACTCTGTCTTATGTTTTAGTTGCTATTATAAGTGTTTTGACAGTAGCTTTACTTGCAAATAGTTTGATACAAAATCATTTCAGAGAATATGTATTGTTAAAAGGAGAAAATGCTAGTAAATCTATAGTCAATGACTTAGAAAGAAGCTACAAAGATCTTGGTAAATGGGATTTCAGCGCTGTTAAAGATATAGGTAGTGAAGCCTTGGATAGTGGATTTATTATAAACATTGAAGATAATGATAAAGAAGTTATTTGGGATGCACACGAATATGATTTGTACAGATGTGAAAATGTAATCCATAATATGAGTGAACATATGAGAATGAATTTTCCAGCTTGGAAAGAAAACTATAAAGTTAACAAATACGATATTATTGTAAATGATAAATCTGTTGGAACTGTATCAATAGGATCTTATCCTGATTATTATAGCGAAAATGATATTTTATATCTAAAAACATTAAATAAAGTTTTAATATATTCAAGTTTTATAGCACTAATAGCCTCTATTATAGTAGGATTTTTAGTTACTAATAATATAGTAAGACCAATATCTAAGGTGGAGAAAACCACGAAAGATATATCTAAGGGAAATTATAATCAAAGAATAGAAGAAAAGGTAGATACTGTAGAATTAGATAATTTAATTATTAGTATTAATGATTTAGCAAAATCTCTACAAAGACAAGAAGAAATAAGAAAAAATTTAACTAAAGATGTATCACATGAATTGAAGACTCCTCTTACTTCATTACAAATAACACTTGAAGCATTAATTGATGGAATAATAGAACCAACTAATGAAAGATTGTCTGTTTGCTATGAAGAAATTTTAAGATTAACTCGATTAGTAAAAGATTTAGAAAAACTGTATTCATATGAACAAGATTATAAAGATATTAATAAAACAAAATTTAATATAGGAGAGCTTGTACAAAATGTAATTACTAATTTTGAATCAGAATATAAGAAAAAAAATATACATGTTAATTTTAATAATATTAACCTAACTTTAAATGCAGATAAAGATAAAATAACTCAAGTCATAATAAACTTATTATCTAATGCAATAAAATACACAAATGAAGGTGGAAGCATAGAAATAAAACTACTACAACATAATAATGGAATTAAATTAATAGTTAAAGATAATGGCATTGGAATACCTGATGAAGACAAAGAATATATTTTTGAGAGATTTTATAGAGTAGATAAATCAAGAACAAGGCTTACAGGTGGTGCGGGGATAGGACTTAGTATAGTTAAGGCTATAATTGATTCTCATAATGGAAGTATCGATATAGAAAGTATTGAAGGAGACGGAACAACATTTAATGTATATATACCAAACTAAATAGCTAAAATAAAGGTAGGGATTTTGATAAAAACCCTACCTTATTTTAATAAAGCTTCTTTTGCAAGTTTATCAGCTTCTTCATTGTATTTATCTCCACTATGTGCTTTAACTTTTATAAATTCTATATTTAATTTTTCAGATATACTATTATAAAAATCTCTATAAAGCTTTGTTCCTTCTTTATTGGCCTTCCATACTCCAGTACACCATTTTTCAATACCTTCATAATCATGGTAAATAGCTAGTTTGTCTATATTGTTTTCTAATGCATATTCCATTGCCTTTTGGGCGGCCTTTATTTCACCAGATACATTTCGCATAGAAAGAAACTTTGGGTCATTTCCAGGTATACTAAAAGTTGTTTTATCGTTTTTATATAATATAACTACTCCGGACCCGTATTTTTTTAAGCTATCTTCATAACTACCGTCTACATATGAAATCATGCACTCACATTCTTTTTGCTCTTCATTATCCATATTCTTATCTTTATTTAATCCAAGATACTCAATTGCCTCATCTTGTGTTGAAAAACTTTTATATTCTGCTCCAGAAAATCCACTTATTTGTTCTTTGCATTCATCCCATGTATTAAATAGACCAGTCTTTCTTCCTTTTCTAACTGCGTATATCTTTTTTTTTGCCATAATATCACTCCTAAAAATAAATATATACTTATTATACACTATTTTCAAATAAAAAAAGATTCCTAATAAAATTAGAAACCTTACAAAACTCCCCCATATTTAAAAACGTTTTCCGAACGATATTTTCCCCCTACTATCTCCTAACCTACTTTGTATATCCTATTTGGTAATCGCTTACCCCTTGTTTTTATAATATCATACCATAACAAAAAATGACAATAGCTTTTTAATGATTTAAAGGAGAACCGTTAGTGGTTTTTCGACAAAATTTTTAATTAACCTTACTTTTTAAATTAAAAAAGAACTTCTTTAAAAAGAAGTTCTTTTTTGGGGGGAATTTATTTATAAAAAGGGGAATTTTTATTTAATCCGTACATTTAATATACCACATACTGTATACAATAGTCAATATTTTTTAGCTAAAATTAAGGCTAGTTTTTAACTAGCCTTGTGGTACTATATATCTAAATCCTTTTTACAGAACTTACAGAATTTATCTTCGCAGTTATTATCTTTTCCACAATGGAAACATCTTTTGATACATAATAAATCTTCTTTTTTTCTTAGAAAAACTAATACTAATAAAGCAAATACATTAAATACTAATCCTAATATAAACCATATTGCTCCATTTCTATTTTTACTTTCTGCAAGTATTGAAGTTAAAACAGCTACTGCAAATGTAAGTATAATTGATAATATTTCCATATAAGTCACCTCACTTAATACATTATATTCATTAAGTGAGAATATGTCCTATTTAAAAATAGAATAATATATAATTGGTATAATTACTGCTGGAATCATGTTTCCTACCTTTATTTTAGATAATCCTAATATGTTTATCCCTATTCCAAGTATTAATATTCCTCCTATAGAAGACATATCAGCTACAACTACATCTGTTAACAAACCCTTAGCAAAAGACGCACTTATTGCTATTAAACCTTGATACAATAATAATGGCACTGCTGAAAATACTACCCCTATTCCCATAGCTGAAGCCAATACTATAGAAGTTACACCGTCTAATATAGATTTTATAAATAATGTTGTGTGATTTTGTTCTAATCCACTTTGAAGAGAGCCTACTATAGCCATACCTCCACTACAATACATAAGTGTAGCTGCAACAAACGCCTTAGCTATACCACTTTTATTTTCTTCTTCAAGTTCTGAGTCAGAACTAATAGCTGTTGCAACATTTCCTATTGATCTGGTATTATCTTTAGGTTTTGAAAATCTACTTTGTATTTTATCACCCATATTTTCAAGTTGTTTTTCTATATCTATCCACTCACCTATTACACTTCCTATAGCAATACTTACAATTACTATTAACATATTGTTAGCTTCTAGTGATCCCATAATTCCAAGCGCTACTACGGCAAGACCTAATCCCTGTATTATAGTTTGTGTATACTTATCTTTTATTCCTTTTTTTATTGCCACTCCTACTAAACTTCCTACAACTATACTCAAAGCATTTACCAGTACTCCAAACATATTTCTCCCCCTTAACTTCATCTTTTGTACAATATAAAATACATATATAAAGGATTACATCCTTAAATAACGTATTTTATATTAATATATACTGTGTCAATTTTATTATAATTTACATATTATATTATTTGAAGAAAAATTTTTATAAAGAGGAAAAAAATTATGAATATTTCTATTTTTAAAGACTATAAGGGCTTGCCTAAAAGTGTTTATATATTATTTATTGCAAATATCATAAACACCCTTGGAGCTTTTGTCTTTCCATTTTTAACATTGTTTTTAACGGAGAAGCTTAATATGAGCCCATCTCTTGCAGGAAGATTTATATTATTTTATTCATTGTTGTCTATACCAGGATCTCTTATAGGTGGCAAACTCGCAGATCTATATGGTAGAAAAAATACCTTGTTGTTTTTTAATTTTATATCTGCATCAATATTTATGATTTGTGGCTTTTTAGAACAATCGATTTATATTGCTTATTTACTTGTACTATCTGGATTCTTTTCAAGTGCTGTTAGGCCATGTATTAATGCTATTGTAGGAGATGTTACAAATAAAGAAGAAAGACCTCAGGCTTTCTCCCTTATGTATTTGGGTATAAATATAGGATATGGTATTGCTCCTATTGTAGCTGGATTTTTATATAGTAAATATACAAAATTGTTATTTATAGGAGATGCATTTTCTACATTTTTGTCTTTAGCTCTTATATTTTTTATGATTAAAGAAACTATACCAGATAAAGTGAATGATACTGTTGAACTCGCTCTAGATAAAGTTGATTTAGAAAGATATGAAGAAGGAACATTAACTCAAGTACTTTTTAATAGACCTTATTTAATAATTTTTTCTCTTATTAGCGCCATGTTCTCTTTTGGTTACGCTCAAACTATGTATATATTACCCATGCATATGACACATTTATTTGGAGATTATGGAGCAAAACTTTACGGCATATCAACATCTGTAAATGCTATATTAGTTGTAGTTGGAACTGCATTTATACTTAGCTTAACTAAAAAAAATAGCCCACTTTATAATATAACAATAGCTGGCATATTTTTTGCAATTGGATTCGGTATGTTGTATTTTGCAAATTCCTTTATAATTTTTATATTATCAACTATTATATGGACAATAGGAGAAATACTTCAAAGTACAAATACAAATGTATATCTAACATCTCATACTCCTAAATCTCATAGGGGTAGATTTAACTCTGTTATATCATTAATATCTCATTCAGGATTTACTTTTGGCCCTTTTATAATGGGATTTATTATAAGTAAAGACAACATAGCTATAGGATGGCCTATTGTATTTTTAGTATGTTTTTTAGGTTGTATATTGATGTATAAACTATATATTTGGGATAGAAAAAAAATTCAGGGTACTAGCTAGTACCCTGAATCTATATTAAACTTAAGTTCATTAAAATTTGGTATTATCAATACGTCAGCTACATTTTCGTAATAATTCTTATTTTTATTAAAGTCTTTTTTATCTTCTATAATTATATCTATTAATTTACTCTTAGTATCTAACTTAACATGTGCAAAGTATCTTATATTATCTAAATACACTGGCAATATTAAATAGTTTACTCTAGGGCATTGATTAAACTTTGACATTACAATACTTGAGTTTCTTATATCTAAATACACATTTCTAATTTCATCAGCTATATATTTTTTTATATCTTTTCTCAAATAATTATCAAATTCATATGGCATAGTTAATTTGCATCTATAGTTTTTGCTAGGAGTTATAATTCCCCATGTAAAGTAAAGCATCTTCAATCACCCTTTCATAATATCTTATAAATATTCTATATAATACTGCTTGTACATGTTCCTAAAATATTATGAATTTTTTCGAAAATTTGCTATACTCATATCGACCAGTACCTTGAGAAGAAGGTATGTTGCTCAAAAAAATAAGACACGCATATTTGCGTGCCTTATCTATCATAGGTACCTTCAAGATCTTGTATATAATTATTATTAGTTCTCCACTCTTCTGGCCCATCATATATAATCCTTATAGATTCTATCCATTCTCCTTGATATTGTTTTTGTAACAAAGTTTCGCTTAAACAAGTATTAGCTAATTCAGCTTGAGCCTCATCTCCAAAATAACGCTTTATACCACTATTTTCATAATTATCTTCATCTTTTTCCTTTAATTTAATTACAGCATGTTTATCTTCTATTGATTCAACTGATATAGTAAATTCCTTAAATTTAAGTTCTGCCAAACTACTTACTAATGACTCTACCTTTTGTTGTAATGTTAAATCCGATCTCATAGTAATACTTGTTTCACTTACAAGTTCTTTTGAATTTGGTTCTTTTACATATACAGGAAATGACATCGTTTCACTATTCCCATCTTCCTTTGTGCTATCAGTTTCTTTACTTTCTAGTGCTGAAGTTAAACTACCTAATTCTTGTTTTAAAACTTCTACTTGCTCTTCTAATTCTTCATACTTGCCTTCTAGCTTGTTATTTTCCTTGGCTAAAGTTGTGTTTTCCTTTTTTAGTTCTTCATGTTCTCTTCCAGTTTGACTTGATTCCTTGGTGCATCCACTTAATAAAATAGTTAATGAGCACATTAAACCACAAACAACTTGCAACTTTCTTTTTTTCATAATAACAAGCCCCTCCTGTTATATTTTCTAAATTATCATAGTTATATGTTTTGTAGTATTACCTAAAATATTCTATAAAAAAATAAAAACTACTGATTATTAAATCAGCAGTTTTATATAAGTGGTTTTATATAATTTATTTTATTTTCATTGATATATCTAGAGATTTTGCTGAGTGAGTTAAAGCTCCTAAAGATATTATATCAACCCCTGTTTTAGCAACTTCTACTATGTTATTTTCAGTAATATTTCCTGATGCCTCTAATATACTTTTTTTGTTGTTTATTTTAACACATTCACTCATTTCGTCAGTACTCATGTTATCAAGCATTATTATATCTGTATTTAAATTAAGAGCTTCATTTAATTCATCTATATCTTTAACTTCAACTTCTATTTTTATAGTATGTCCTATATTTTCTCTTATTTTGTTAACAGCATTAGTTATAGATCCCATAGCTTGTATATGGTTGTCTTTTATCATAACAGCTTCAGATAAGTTGTATCTATGGTTAAACCCTCCCCCTATTTTAACTGCATACTTTTCTAATGGTCTTAGGTTAGGAGTTGTTTTTCTTGTATCAACTATTTTTGTATCATAATCCTTTACTAATTGAACTAAATTATTAGTATATGTTGCTATTCCAGATAACCTTTGAAGTATATTTAGCGCTGTTCTCTCGCCTTTTAATAAAGTCTTTGTACTTCCTTTTACAGTTGCTATTATATCACCTTTATTAACTTTATCTCTATCTTTTCTCATTATTACAAACTTTATATTTTCATCTAATATATCAAATACTCTCTTTGATATTTCTATACCGCACACAATTCCATCTTCTTTAGCTAAAAAATATCCTTCTGATATTTGTTCATCATTTATTAAATTATCTGTTGTTATATCTATATAATTTATATCTTCAATTAAAGCACTTTTAATTACATTGTCAATTATAAGCTTATTAATCACAGTCTAATACCTCCCCCAATATAAGCTTAGATACTATAGCCATATTTCTTATTTCATAATAACTTACATCTTTTATATAATCATTAGTTTTTAAATCAGTTACTATGTTATCTATCTCTCTCAGACCTTTTTTTGATTTCTCTTTATCCAATACTATAAAGTAAGATTCTTGGATTATATTTTGTATTTTACTTCTCAAATTATTATCTATACTTATAGTACCTTTGTTATAAACTTTGTTTTCTTTATTATAAACTTCACTTATATTATTTTTAATTTCATAATTTATTCTTTCAGCTGCTCTTCTTGCGAAAACTAACCCTTCAAGTAAGGAGTTACTAGCAAGTCTATTATTGCCATGTATTCCTGTATGAGAACATTCTCCTACAGCGTATAAGTTTTCTACACTGCTTTCACTGTTTTCATTTACATCTATTCCACCCATTAAATAATGCTCACATGGAAACACAGGTATTCTATCTTTTGTTATATCAAGTCCATGTTTCAAACAATTCTTGTGTATATTAGGAAATCTATTTTTTATAAATTCTCTATCTTTATGAGATATATCAATGTATATATCTTCACTGTTATATTTTATAGATTCGTTATATATACCCTTTGCTACAACATTTCTTGGAGCTAATTCTCCTCTATGGTCATAGTCAAACATAAATCTATGTCCATTTTTATTTAATAAAATTCCACCTTCACCTCTTACAGCTTCTGACACTAGAAATCTTTCATTTAACCCTAAATTTAGAGCTGTAGGATGAAATTGAATTTTACTTATATTTTTTATATTTGCACCTAGCTTATGAGCTAGGGCTATCCCATCGCCTGTTGCTATTTTGGAATTTGTAGTATATTTATATACCTTTCCTATTCCTCCAGTTGCTAAAACTAAACTTGTACAATATATAGTTTTAAATTCCTCATCCTTTATTATCTTTAATTCAAATAAATCCTTTTCCTTGTTTATATCAGCTACCAAAGTTTTGTCCATAGTACTTATATTTTCTTTAGTAGTAATATAATTTAATAACTTATTTATTACTTCTTTTCCTGTTTTGTCCTTATGATGTACTATTCTTTTTTTTGAATGACCACCTTCTAAAGCCTTTGATAGGTTTCCATTTTCATCTCTATCAAAATCAACTCCTATATCAACTAATTTCATTACGTCAATTGGCCCTTCTTTAATTAGTATATCTAAGTGTTTTGTATTGTTAGTATATTCTCCCGCTATTAATGTATCTTTTATATGAATTTCATAATCATCTTCTTTATCAAGCACAGCAGCTATTCCACCTTGTGCTAAATAACTATTATTCATATTTAATTCATCTTTAGATATAACAAGTACATTTAAATCTTCACTTAAATTTATAGATGTATAAAGGCCACTTATACCACTTCCTATTACTACAACATCATAAGTCATAATATTTACTCAGCCAATCTTATCATTTCATTTATACTTTTTATAGCTTTATTCATTAATTCTTCTTCTATAATTACTTCTCTTCCGCCTTTGCCGCTAACAGCCTTATATACATCTTCTAACTTAGTTTTTTTCATATTTGGACATACTAGATGTTTAGATAATAAATAAAATTTCTTATTTGGATTTGTAGCTTCTAAATAATCTAATACCCCTACCTCAGTACCTATTATTATCTCATCATTAGGACTTTCTATTGCATGTTTTATTATTTCTGATGTTGATCCAGCAAAATCTGCTAAGTTAACTATCTCTTCTCTACATTCTGGATGAACTAATAATAAAGCATTAGGATGCTTTTCTTTAAGATCATATACTTCTTCTGTAGTTACTCTATCGTGTACATTACAGTAACCTTCCCATAATACTATATTTTTATCTGGTATTTTCTTTGCTATATAATTTCCTAAGTTTTCATCAGGAACAAATAATATATTCTTGTTTTCTATTTGATTCATTATTTTTAAAGCTGTTGATGATGTTACACATACGTCTACATATGCCTTTGTTTCTGTTGTAGAATTTACATAAGATACTATCGTAAAATCAGGATTTTCTTCTCTAAACTTTACTATATCACTTGGAGATATCATTCTAGCCATAGGACAATAAGCTTCCTCATTTGCTAGTATTACTTTTTTATCTGGAGATAACATTTTTGTAGTTTCTGCCATAAAGTTTACACCACAAAATATTACAGTATCACAATCTAATTCTTGAGATATTTTGCTTAAATAAAATGAATCCCCAACATAATCTGCAACCTGTTGTATATCATATGTTTGATAGTTATGAGCTAATATTTTTATATTATTTTCTTTTTTAATTTTAATTATTTCTTTTTGTAAAACCTCATTTATCATTTTATAGTCCTCCCCACTTTACATTATGTCTTTACACCATAACTTTACAGGTGCAATGAATTGTATTTACACTTAACACAATTACATTTTATACTATTTTAATGAAAATGTCTGCAAAAAATAAAAAGATAACAAACTTATGTTATCTTTTTAAGGGTATTTACATTATAATTTATATCTATATAATCTATTTCCATAATTAATTTCTATATATTTAAACTGTTGTTTTATATATATTTTTCTTACTTTACAATTTAAGCTTCTTTTATAAAATTCATTATTTAAGTATCTTTTTAGTTTGAACTCATTTTCCTTTGAACTTATATCAACTTTACGTATGTTATCTATTGTTTCACTTATAACTTCATTTAAATTTAATTTTCTCCAGTTATTATATCTATTTTTCATATCCAAAATAAAATCATCTGTATTTGTTCTCAAAATCAAAGGTCCACTCATATCTCTTTCTATTTTTCTAACATTAGACCAGTTTTCTTCCTTAAGTCCACTTAAGACAAAAAAATAACCGTAGTCATATTTACTTCTCAGTAATCTTCCAAATATCTGTTTTAAATTTATTATAACCTTTGGATAATTTATTTTATTATATGGTAATCTATCATTATCATCCCTTAAAACATAATTATTATCTTTTATCCATTTATTCATAAGAGATTTGGACAATGGTTCATTTGGCTTTATATTAGGTATTTTATCTAATATTACACAAGTTAAGTTATCCCCTGGTATATCTACCCCTTCAAAAAATGATTTTGATCCCAAAATTACGCACCTATTTTTACTGTCTTTTAATTTAGATACACTTTTATTGTCGTCAAATACCATTACATCACTATCTTCTAAAGTTTTTATTATATTATCTTTAACACTATTTTTTCTTCTTGTACTTGTAAACAATACTAAAATATTTCCGCTTACATTTTTAACTATATCTATAATAAACTTGGACATATTATTTATAAATACTTCTTCGTTTTTATAATCAAAATTATCAATATCCATAGGAATACCTATAACACTTCTTTTCTTGTAATCAAATACAGGTTTTTCTATAACATCACTTAGCATTCTAGAACTTTCTAATTTGTTTATTCCAAGTGTATTTTTAAAGTGTTTTAATGAATTATCTACTCTTAGAGTGGCAGATGTAAAAGTAATACTATCTACATTGTCTAAAATTTCAAGTTTAAACCTTTTTGCTATATCAAGTTCTGTTTTATTTATCTTCCACCAAATATGATCTTTGTTTACTTCTATACTATAGCAGTAGCCTTTTTCTTTTTGTTCAAAGCAATCATTTATACATACTACCATATTTTTTAATTTCCCAACATAAAAATCTAAGGTTTTATAAAGTATATCTTCTTTATCTTCCTCATCTATATTCTGTAGCATTTTATTTATATCTATTGCAAAATGTTCAAGCGATTTAGATAGTTCATCAAACTGCTCTTTTATCTGTCCTAATTCTGTATTCAAATCTATATTTTCAACATAGTTATAGTCACTTTGTCTATAATATCTCTTCTTTAAAAACTCTACTACAACATACATTCTCATATTTATATTTTCTATATGTTCTCTAAAACTCTCAAAATTAGATAGTTTATAAAGGCTCATGAAGTAGTATATATATCCTTTTTTATTTTTATAGTCATATAAATCATTTAATAGCTTTTGAATTTCTATAGACTCTACTTCATCTGAAAATGCATTATAACATTGATCTATTAAGTTATGGGCCTCGTCAACTACTATGTTTTTCATAGCTCCCACTTCAGTATTATAAGCCCAATTTAACATAAGAGAGTGGTTTACAACTATTATATTTGCTTCTTTTAATTCTTTTATTTTGTTTGCATAATAACATTTTCTTGAATATATACACCTTTTAGGAAAACATAATTCCGACTCTATTCTTATATTGTTTAAATGATAATTTAAGTTTTTTAGGTTATCTTTGGCCCAACTATTAATTTCTTCTATATCTCCAAATTCTCCATTTTCAATAAGTCTTTGTATATATAATAATGATAATCTATCTTCAATGCCAAAATTTTGATTTTTTATATATCTATCAAATATTTGATAACATGTATAGTTTTTCTTTCCCTTTATATCTAAGTATTTAATGTTTTCATTTAAATTTAAGATTTCGAGTATTTTAGGTATATCCTTTGATATTAATTGATTTTGCAAATTTTTTGTATTTGTAGATATAAACACCTTTTCCTTTTTTATATATGAATAAATTACAGATGCAAGTAGATAAGCTATACTCTTACCTATACCCGTTGGTGCTTCTATACATACTACCTTGTTTTCTTCTAAAGATTTTCTTATTTCTTTAGAAACATTATATTGTCCTTGTCTAAAGAAATACTTAAAACTACTATTTTTTTGCCATATATCTCTATATTTTAAAAGTTCTTCATAAATACTATAATCTATATCTATATTATTATTGATATTTTTATTATTTTTACTGTTATCAAAATTTACATTTACATCCCAAGCTTTATCGTAATCAACAGGATATAAGTATTTAGTCCAATTCCATATATCTTCTTTTCCTAAAAACCCTATTATATCTAAATGCTCAGTACCTAATTTGCTTTTCCAAAATCTTATTAAAAGAGAATTTACTAAGTAAATATTAGCTATTATATCTTCAACATTCTCAAAGTTTGCAGTAATATTAATTAAGTTTTGTAAACTAAAGTTGTTTATTGTAGGTTCTAATATTGCACTTAGTTCCATAGAGTCTAAACACAAATTATATATATACATATCTTTGTTTATATATTTTCTTAATAATTGTTTTTTGGGTCCAAAATCATGACATATAATAGGTAAATCTCCTATGAATTTTAAAATATCATCTTCTATTTTTTCTAAATAACTTATAGAAATATTTTTGTAATCTATAATTTCCTTAAAATATTGTGAGTTGCCATCATCTATTTTAATCATAGATATTTCTAACATCTCTGATAGTTGTATATCTAAAAAAACTACATCTTTTATAATGCTATATATATCTATATTTTTTATACTATTATTTGTAGACATAACGCCTCCTATAATGCAAAACTTTGATCAAAAATCGCTATGCTCATGTCGCCAACGGCCTTGAAAAGCAGGCTCGTTGCTCAAAATAAGACATAAAAAAAAGCAGGATATTAACCTGCTTTTTTTAGATATTGATTTATTGGCGGAGAAGGAGGGATTTGAACCCTCGCGCCCCTTGCGAGACCTACTCCCTTAGCAGGGGAGCCTCTTCAGCCACTTGAGTACTTCTCCGTATTTGGTGGGACCAACAGGGATCGAACCTGTGACCCCCTGCTTGTAAGGCAGGTGCTCTCCCAGCTGAGCTATGGTCCCAAACATTATTTCTATATATAACAATATATCATCTATCTATAGCTTAGTCAATATATTTAATAAAAAAACTGCTGACTATATAATCAGCAGTTTTTGTTATCTAATCCATATTTATAACTTTATCAACTAAAGTATCTATAAACTTGCCAAAATCAGCTTCGCCATCAACTATATCTAATTCTTCATATACTAAATAACAAGATTTATCTAAATATGCTATTTCTTCTTCTTCTAAATCTCTTCCTAATTCTGAAGTTAATCTTATAAAAGCCATTGTTCTAACGTATCCGAATAAATACAAATCTATAATTTTATCTACTGCTGATACATCAGACTTATAACCTCCACTTTCTAGGTCATCTATTGTTACTCCCAATGCACCTGCTAACTCTTCCTCATCATATCCAAACATATATCCTAATATATTTACAGGCAGAGAGTCCATAAATTCCATTAAAGTCATATCTGGTGATACGCTTATTTCTATTACATTTTCACTCATATTGTTATCTCCTTAATATATATATTAAAACCCCTTTATAGTATTTATTTTGAGATTTTATATATTAGAACATATTTTTTATAAGGAAAACTTCTTTGTAAACAAGGTTTATAAACAAAAAATTCGCTTTGCTCATGTCGCCAACAACCTTGAAGAACAGGTTAGTTGCTCAAATTTATATGTTGGAAATTATAATTTCCTAGTAACTAAAAAAAGAAGCGTATATACGCTTCTTTTTTAAATGGCTACGTCCTACTCTCCCAGGCAGCTTCCCACCAAGTACCATTGGCGCTAAAGAGCTTAACTTCTGTGTTCGGAATGGGAACAGGTGTATCCTCTTTGCTATTGTAACCACATTATATTGAA
>NZ_JBYVNY010000019.1:0-14022 GCF_058146105.1 Sporacetigenium sp. TC11
CTTGCATGTGTTAGGCACGCCGCCAGCGTTCATCCTGAGCCAGGATCAAACTCTCATGATAAACTTGGCATTACTTTATAAATAAATGGTGTTTAATTATCCTACTGTTTAATTTTCAAAGTTCAATTATCTTGTCCCTTTTCTTAAGGACAAGTAATAATATATCATGTATATAATATAGAGTCAATACATTTTTGTATTTTTATTTTAAAATTTATTTCTTACTATATTTTATTATAATTTCTTATATTATACTATTTTATTCTTTCATTATGAAATTTTGTATTATTTGTTATTTTCTATTTTTTCAAAATAATTATTCTATTCTTTTCATTAATATTGTATAATTAAATTAGTTTAGAATACGTTTTTTATATATTTATAATATTTCTTATTGGTCCAAGCATAGAATTATTATAAATATAAATCAAATCTTAGGGGGTATAATTTTATGGGTAACACACCAAAACTTAAAAGGAAGGCAAACTTATTAGAAGCTCTTTTTCCTATTGTAGCATTAATAGCATTTTTAGCATTTGCTATATTTAAGTATGATGCTTCTCCACACATTCCACTTATCCTTGGTGCAATAGTAGCTGCAATAGTTGCTACGACAAGGTTAGGTTATACATGGGGTGAGCTTGAAGAAGGTATACTTAAAACAATTAATATGGCAATGCAAGCCGTTCTTATACTTATAATAGTAGGTACATTAATAGGTACATGGATAGTTAGTGGTATAGTTCCTGCAATGATTTATTGGGGACTTGAAATATTATCACCAGGTATATTCTTAGTTGCTACAACAGTTATATGTTGTATAGTTTCTTTAGCAACTGGTTCTTCTTGGACTACTGCTGGTACTGTTGGTATAGCACTAATTGGTATAGGTCAAGGCCTTGGAATACCTGCTCCTGTTGTTGCTGGTGCTATAATATCAGGTGCTTACTTTGGAGATAAAATGTCTCCATTATCAGATACAACTAACCTAGCTCCTGCAATGGCTGGTACAACATTATTTGAACACGTAAGACATATGATATTTACTACCGGTCCTGCTTTAATAATATCATTAATTATATACGCTATACTTGGTATGAAGTATGCAGGCCAAGCTCTTGATGTTGCACAAATAGAATTAATAAGAACTTCATTAGCTAATAACTTTAATACTCTTACTCCTGTTTTATTTATAGCTCCTGTAGCTGTTATAGCTATGGTTGTTCTTAAAGTTCCTGCTATACCAGGACTTATAGTTGGTTCATTATTAGGTGCAGTATTTGCTGGAGTATTCCAAGGTGCTGGTTTAGGAGATATAATAAATGCTGCACATTATGGATATGTTTCTGAAACTGGTATTGCCGCTGTTGATGATTTATTAACTCGTGGTGGATTAGATGGTATGATGTGGACAGTTTCACTTATACTTTGTGCATTATCTCTTGGTGGTGTACTAGAATCAACAGGTATGTTAGAAGCTATAGCCGCTAGTATATTACAATTTGCTAAAGGTACATTTGGTTTAGTAGCTGCTACTTTATTCTCTTGTACATTTGTAAACATAGTTACAGGTGAGCAATACTTATCTATAGTTATACCAGGAAGAATGTATAAAGATGAATTTAGAAAACGTGGGCTTCATCCTAAGAACTTATCGAGATGCTTAGAAGATAGTGGTACACTAACATCACCATTAGTTCCATGGAACACATGTGGTGCATATATGTTTGCTACACTAGGCGTTGCTCCACTAGCTTATTTACCATATGCATTCCTTAACTTAATAAATCCTTTAGTTTCTCTATTCTACGGAGCTACAGGAATAACAATGGAAAAACTTTCTGCTGAAGAAATGATTGAAGTTGAAAAAGAATTTAACTTAGCACCTTCTAATAAAGCATAATATAAATATAATAAAAGCTCCTATACAAAATAATGTATAGGAGCTTTTTATATTTATGCCACGTTTTTACAATTTGTCTCTTTTATAGCTAATGATGTTATTAAGGATATAGATACAAATACTATAGCAATTAAAAAAGCCTTTTGATACGTTTGTTGAATACTCATAGTTTTAGTATATATATCTATAATCTTACCCATTGTAGGAGGTAATATAGCTGATCCTAGAAATCCTCCCATATTTACAATAGAGGTAGAAATACCTGCTGCTTTTGGATCATTAACTTCTTTCCCACAAGGCCAAGATAATACAAAGGATGATGTACTAAAACCTATTATAAACATTATTGGTAATAATAGGTTTTTATCTGTATTTCCAAAAACTAGTATGACCCAACATATAAGAGATATTAAGTTAAAAACTATTATAGGCAATTTTCTTTTGCCTAGCTTATCAGATATCTTCCCCATAGCTATACTTCCTATAGCTACTCCAATTAATGCTATTGTTATATAATTTGAGCTCTGTATATCAGTCATTTTATATACATCTTTTAAATAACTCATGCCCCATCCACCTGTAAGTCCAACAAATGCTCCATACATTCCAGCAAATAATATAAACGGAGGCCATGTATATGGATTTTTACATACTCTTATAAAAGATTCTTTTATATTTACCTTTTCTGTTGTTTTTTGCTTATTTAATGAAGGCCATCCTTTATCTTCAGGACTATTACTAGTTATTATGTAATTTATAATCCCTAATACTATGGACACTATCCCTATTAATATAAATGTATTTCTCCAGCTTAATATAGATACTAAAAATAATAATGGAGCTTGTGCTATTATAGCCCCTAAGTTCCCTATAAATGATGTTATCCCTACCATAGTAGCAAATTCATTTACATAAAACCAATTAGATATTACTTTAAGTATACATACATATATTACTGCAACTCCTGCCCCAACTAATAATCTTGATATAAATGCAACCTGTATATTAGGAGATAATCCAAACATTATAGATCCTATTCCTCCTAATAAAATTCCTATAGTAACTGTTATTTTAGGTCCTAATGAATCTGCTAATATTCCAGTAGGTATTTGCATTATCATATAAGCATAGAAGTAAGCTGATATAAGATTTCCAAAATCAACAGCAGATAAGTTAAATGTTTGCTCCAAATCCGGCCTTACTACCCCTACAGATAACCTTTGAAAAAAGACTACAATATAGCATAAGCATAATATACTCCATACTAACCATCTATAACTTAGTACTCTTTTTAAACTTTCATTGTTTTCTTTTGCCATGATTTCCCCCTACGAAACTATTTTTTTAATTTTCTTAATATATATTATATTTTATATAATTAAATCTTTGAACAAATTTTTTTCTAATATTATATATTTAATAATTAAAAAAGCCACATTTTAAACTGTGGCTTTTTATTATGATTCTAATAATTTTTCTATTCTATTTTTATCAAATCCTATTACTTCTTCTCCTTCTATAATTATAACAGGAACTGACATATATCCTTTTTTCATTAGATCTTTTCTGTATTGAGGGTTTTCAGAGATATTATACTCTATATATTCTATATTGTTTTCTTTAAAGTAATCCTTTGCCATACCACAATATCCACATGAATTACTAGTATATATTTCTAATTTTTTCATTTATATAACCTCCCTTATTTATAATATTAATACCCTTTAATTTTGGTATTAAACTTTTTAATATATTTTATCATATAAGTTAATATTAATTAATAAGTACTTATTAACTAATATCTCTATTTAATTATTTCCACTTTAACATAAATTATAGTAAAATTTAATTATGATATATTTTACATAAAATATATATTTGTAGGAGGTTTAAAAATGAGCAAAAAGGTATTAATTCTTTCTGCTTCAACTGGTGGCGGTCATAATAGAGCAGCTCGAGCTATAAAGGAAGAAATAACAAAAAAAATAATAAATGGCGAAAAATTAGAATGTGAAATTGTAGATAGTTTGAAATTTGTACATAATATGATGGATAAAATAATATCTCAAGGATATGAAAAATCAGCACTTTATACACCTAAGGCATATGGAAGGGCTTATAGGATATCTGAATCAGATATAATATCTAAGCACGAATTTAAAAATAATCCTATAGCTGGATTAATGGCTAGAAAGTTAGGAAAATTAATAGAGTCTAAAAAGCCTGATGTAATAATAGGTACTCATCCATTTCCTATGATAGCTTTATGTAGTATAAAAAAAGATAATTCACCATTAGAAAATAAATTAGCTAGTACTATAAAGAAAAATCTTAAATTATCATATGAAATGGATATGCCTCCTATGATATCAGTATTGACAGATTATACAACTCATTCTACGTGGATACAGCAGGAAATAGACCATTATATAGTTGGAGATGAATTTGTTAAGCAACTTCTAATAGAAGAACTTGTTGATGAAAACAAAGTTCATACTTATGGTATACCTGTTGAAAAGTCATTTTTAACTAATAGAGATAGACAAACTGTTCTTAGTGAATTAAACCTTGATAAAGATAAATTTACTATATTGCTTATGGGTGGTAGCTTTGGCGCTGGTAATATAAGAGAGACATTAATAGAACTTTTAGATATAAATAGAGACTTTCAAATAATAGTTATATCTGGTAAAAATGAAACACTCAAAGAAAAAATCGATAAAAGCCTATTATCATATACTCATAATAAGAATGTATGTTCTTTAGGATTTACAGATAAAATGAATGATATTTTAGCAGCTGTAGATATATTAATAACTAAGCCAGGTGGCCTTACTACTACAGAAGCCTTATTAAAAGGTATTCCAATGATAATTCCTTATTATATTCCTGGTCAAGAAGAAGAAAACTTAGACTTTTTATTAAATTGTGGTGCTGCCTTAAAGCCTACAAAAAAATATACTATACCTGTACTTATAAAAACACTTATAGATGATCCAAATAGATTAAAAAGACTTAAAGAAAATATAGATTATATGAAGAAGTATAGTTCTGCAGAGAAGATAGCAGATTTAGTATTGCAACAATTATATAAGTAGTAAATCATAATATCCTTGTAATTTAAAAAACCAGCTATAAGCTGGTTTTTTATCTATATTAATATTAGTAATTAGGTTCGTATAAGTCTTCTTCATAATCATATTGAAAATTTTTATGGTTGTTTCTAAATTCACTACTTTTAACCTTAGTAGCTTTAGCCTTTGGCTTTTTCTTATTTATAACTTCCAAGCCGCTATCCTCATCAATATACTTTTCTTTGTCCTTTGATTTTAATTTTTTGATTCTTTTTTCTTTTATAGCTTTATGCTCTTCAAAGTTCATACCAGCTTTCATTATTACACCCCTAGTTTTAGATTTTAAGTATAAGATTAAATATATCACAAATTATACAATACAATTATATATACTTCAATAAGTGTTTTAAAAAATATTAAAGTAATTTTTTACAAAAAAAAGCCAAAGCATAAGCTTCGACTTTATATTTCTCTTCTATTTTCTAATGCCTTAGCTATAGTAACTTCATCAGCGTATTCTATATCTCCTCCTACAGGAAGTCCATGTGCTATTCGAGTTACTTTTACTCCCATAGGCTTTATTAATCTTGATATATACATAGCTGTTGCCTCACCCTCAATTGTCGGGTTTGTAGCTATTATTATTTCCTTTACTTCTTGATTGCCTAACCTTTGTATAAGTTCTCTAACTTTTATCATATCAGGACCAACTCCATCCATAGGAGATATAACTCCATGTAATACGTGGTACTGACCTTTAAATTCCTTAACTCGCTCCATAGAAGCTACATCTCTAGGGTCTTCTACTACGCATATGGTATCTTCATCCCTGCTCTTATTAGAGCATAGACTACAGGGGTCTTTGTCTGTTATGTTATAGCAATTAGAACAATATTTTATTTCTCTCTTAGCATCTACTATAGCCTTTGATAAAGCTTCTACATCATTAGTATTCATGTTTATTACATGAAAGGCTAACCTTTGAGCTGTTTTTCTTCCTACGCCAGGAAGCTTAGAAAATTCTTCTATAAGTCTAGAAATTGGTCCAGAAAAACCTTGCATATGCATCACCTAAAACAATCCAGGTATATTCATACCTCCTGTTAACTTGCCCATCTGAGAACTTGTCATCTCATCAATAGACCTTAAAGCTTCGTTAACAGCACTTAAAACTAAATCTTGAAGCATTTCTATATCATCTGGATCTACTACTTCTGGCTTTATCGTTATATCAATAAGTTCTTTTTTTCCATTTACCTTAACAGTAACAGCTCCTCCACCAACAGATGCTTCTATTTCCTTTGTCTCTAATTCTTTTTGTGCTTTTTGCATTTCCTCTTGCATTTTTTGAGCCTGCTTTAATAAGTTATTCATATTTCCTCCAGGCATCATTCCTGGAAATCCTTTTTTAGCCATATGTAAAACCTCCTAAATATATGTTATTTAAATATTATAGCATAATAATATATTATTTATTTACTTTACTTTTCCTCTAAAGATTCCTTAATATCTATTAAATCTTTAGGAAATATATTTTCTAGTATATCTACACCTTTATCCTTGCCTTTGTCTTCCTGGTCATTATCTTCCTCAAAATTTATATCATTTGCTTGAGATTTTAATATTATCTTTACCTTAAATTTTCTATGAGATATATTTCTTATGACATTCTCTATATATGTCAATGTATTGTATGCACTTAACTTATTCTTAGCAAATGCGAATTTATCATCAAATATTATATATAATGTATTTCCATGTATATTAAAATCTTTAGCTTCTCTTAATAATGCTTGAATAGGCATTTGTTTATCTTTTTTAATTTGTTCTAATATATTAGGCCATATTTTTTCTAATTGCCTTACATCCTCATTTCTTATTTCCTCGTACTCTATATAATCCTCTATAGAATCTTCTTTTGTAATTTCAATATCTGCTATTGTATTGTCTTCATCTTTAGAATTTGAAACTACTTTAATTCCACTAGATATAATTTTTTCAAGTTTGGATATTCTTTTAATTAAACCTTCATTACTATCATCAAACATAGGTTGGCATAGCTTCATTATGCATACTTCTACTAAAACTCTAGGATTAGATGAGTACTTTATATTATCTTGAGCCTCAGAAAGTACATTCAATATTCTTATTATATCTTTTATATCTATTTGACTCGATTGAGCTTTTAATTGTTCTATAGTTTCTTCTGGTAAAGATATTATTTCATTCAACTCTTTAGATACCTTGCATACCATTAAGTTTCTAAAGTGATCTATTAAATCACTTATAAAATTCTTTATATCTTTTCCCCATATAACAAGTTCATTTATCATTTCCAAACATGACTTTGTATCTTCACTAATTATATAATCAGATATTTTAAATAAATAATCTGTATTAACTGTACCAAGTAATTCAACAACATCCTTGTATTCTATATTATTATTACTAAAGGATATACATTGATCAAGTATGCTTAGGGCATCTCTAAGAGCTCCTTGTGAGTTCCTAGCTATAAGGTTTAAAGCCTTATCATCAGTCTCTACACCTATATCATTACATATATCTTTCATTCTATTAATCATATCACTTACTGTAACTCTCTTAAAATCAAATCTCTGACATCTTGATAATATAGTTGCAGGTATTTTATGAGGTTCTGTAGTAGCAAGTATAAATATCACATAGGATGGAGGCTCTTCTAATGTTTTCAACAGCGCATTAAAAGCTCCTTGAGAAAGCATATGAACTTCATCTATTATGTATACTTTATATTTAGATTTAGTTGGAGTATATTTAACATTCTCACGTATTTCTCTAATATCATCAACACTATTGTTAGATGCAGCATCTATTTCTATTACATCCATTGTATTATCAACTAATATATCCTTACATATGTCACAATTATTGCAAGGTTCTTCATTTATACTATTAGGACAATTAACTGTTCTTGCAAATATTTTTGCTGTGGACGTTTTTCCAGTTCCTCTAGTACCACTAAATAAATATGCGTGTCCTATGGTATTTGTCTGTATTTGGTTTTTAAGTGTTTTGATTATATGTTCTTGCCCAACTACATCTTTAAATGTTTGAGGTCTATACGATCTATATAATGCCTTATGCATCCGTTTATCTCTCCTTAAAATTTTAAGTAACTCTCTTTTATTATATACTAAACTAAATAATATATAAAAAAAATCCCTATAAAGGGATTTGATTTTTTATATTAAATGCTGTGCACCATCCTTCGATCTAATGTCATAGGCGTTACCTAGGCAGTTAGCTCGACTTAGGCACTCCCACGGCACATGAGAGTGATCACTTACCGTTGCTTCCTTCCGGACCTGGCGGGGTTTGTGAGCTCTCATTGCGCAGGACCTAAGTGTCAACACCACTTACCTAGGGCGGCCCTACAACAGTTAGACCTCTAGATGGAATTCAACCCTGCTATAGCGGATTGCAGGTTACAGGGCACCGCTACCTCCCCGTCTAGCACAGCAAAATTACAACCTAATTTATTGTATTATGGCGGAGAGAATGGGATTCGAACCCATGATACGACTCATCATCGTATACTCACTTTCCAGGCGAGCGCCTTCGACCAACTCGACCATCTCTCCAAATTACTTGCGTCTTAAATCTTTAAAAAACATCTTTAGTATATTAGAACATTGTTCTTCTAATATTCCTATATTTATTTTTATATTATTATTATTAAAATAATATAACTTTTGATTTAGATTTTTTTCACTATCTTTATTTTTTATATGTTTAGTTCCTATTACTATGTTTTTTATTCTAGATTCTATTATTGCACCTGTACACATAACACAAGGTTCCATTGTTATATACATTGTGCAGTTCATTAATCTCCAACCACCTAGTATTTTAGCAGCTTCTTTTATTGCCAAAATCTCAGCATGTGCAGTTGGATCTTTTAGTGTTTCTCTTAAATTGTGGGCTCTAGATATTATTATATCATTTTTAACTATAATAGCCCCTATTGGAGTTTCATTTTTATCATAAGCTTTATAAGCTTCTTTTAATGCTTCATTCATATAATAAGAGTGTTCCATCTTTCCTCCTATAACTTATGATAAGTATTATATTATCACACTTAGAGCCATAATTCAACTCAATTTACATAGAATGTTTATACAAAAAAGTAAATTTTTTACTAAAGTATTAAAAGAGCTTCATATTTAAGCTCTTTTAATATTTTTTTATAATTATATATTTTATTTGTTTATAACTTCAATTCCACCCATATAAGGTCTTAATACTTCAGGTACTACAACAGATCCATCAGCTTGTTGGTAGTTTTCTAATATAGCAGCTACTGTTCTTCCTATTGCAACCCCAGATCCATTTAATGTATGAACATATTCAGCTTTAGATTTTTTATCTCTTTTGAATCTTATGCCAGCTCTTCTAGCTTGGAAATCTTCAAAATTTGAACAAGAAGATATCTCAACGTATCTATTATAACTTGGCATCCATACCTCTATGTCATACTTAAATGCAGCTGTAAATCCTAAATCTCCTGTACATATTCTAACTACTCTATATGGTATTCCTAACATTTGTAATACAGTTTCTGCATCATTAGTCAATGATTCTAATTCTTTATATGAATCTTCCGGCTTTACAAATTTAACTAATTCTACTTTATTAAATTGATGTTGTCTTACAAGACCTCTTGTATCTCTTCCTGCAGATCCTGCCTCTGCTCTGAAACATGGAGTATATGCACAATAGTACATAGGTAACTTATCTCCATCCATTATTTCATCAGCATGTATATTAGTTACTGGTACTTCAGCTGTTGGAACTAAGAAATAATCTAATCCTTCTAACTTAAACATATCTTCTTCGAACTTAGGAAGTTGCCCTGTTCCTATAAAACTATTTCTATTAGCCATAAACGGTGGTAATACTTCCATATATCCATGTTTAGATGTATGAGTATCTAAGAAGAAGTTCATTAAAGATCTTTCAAGTCTAGCACCTAAACCTCTATATAAAGTAAATCTTGATCCTGTTATCTTACCTGCTGTTTCAAAATCTAGTATTCCTAAGTTAGTTCCTACATCCCAATGAGCCTTAGCTTCAAAATCAAATTTAGTTGGTTCACTCCATGTTCTTACTTCTACGTTGTCATCATCAGTAGTTCCTTGTGGAACATCTGGGTGTGGAACATTAGGTATTCTTAATAAATTATATTCCATTTCACCTTCAACTTTTCTAACCTGTTCATCTAATTCTTTTATTTTATCTGATAATTCTTTTAGTTTAGATTTTGCTTCCGTTACATCTTTACCTTCTTTAATCATCATAGGTATTTTTTTAGATTCAGTATTAGATTCATTTTTCATTACTTCAACTTCTTGAAGTAAGTCTCTTCTTTTGTTGTCTAATTCAACTACTGCATCTAAATCAAATTCCTTTTCTCCTCTTCTAGCCATAGCATGTTTTATTTCATCTAAGTTTTCCCTTATTCTTCTTATATCTAACATTTCTACTCCTCCTATTATTATCTTATGTATATTTTTATATAAAAAAAAGCCCCCATCCCTATAATAAGGGACGAAAGCTTACTCTTCCGCGTTGCCACCCTAGTTAATCATAATAAGTATTATGATTCACCTCGTATCTGTAACGTAGACTTACGGCTAATCTTACTTTTATTTCCGATTAGCAGCTCAGGAATGGATTCGAAAATCATTGACGTGAGTTCTCACCAACCACTCACTCTCTGAAGACAAACATATCTTCTACTATTTTCCTTCTTAGCTTTATAGTTATATAATTTCTTATTTGTTAACTATTATACTTATTGAAAATTTATTTTGCAAGTATAATTTTTTATTTTTTAATATTTTTTATTTATATATTAAATTTCATTGTTATCAGATTTCATTTCTTCTATATTCTTATAATATATAACTCTATGCTGAAATGGTATTTCTACTCCATTTTCATCAAATAGTTTCTTTATTTTTTCCATTATATCATAATATACATCCCAATAATCTTCAGTTTTTACCCAAGGTTTTGCAACTACTTGCATGGCATTATCTCCTAATGTATTAAGCCCTATTATTGGTTTTGGATCATTTAGTATCTTTGGTTCTTCTTTAAATGTCTTTTCTAATATACCTTTTACTTTTCTTATATCAGTATTATATGCTACATCAAAAGATAAATCTATTCTTCTTCTTTCTTGATGCGTATAGTTTATTACATTATCGCTAGTTAAATTAAAATTAGGTATTACTATAGTTTTATTGTCAGGTGTATTAAGTATAGTACTAAATATGTGTATATCTGAAACAGTACCTTCTACCCCTGATCCAAATATATAATCGCCTACTCTAAAAGGCTTAAAGAATAAAATTATTAGCCCTGAAGCTACATTTGATAAAGTCTCTTTAAATGCTAAACCTATTGCAAAGCCTGCAGCACTCAGCACAGCTACAAATGATATAGTTGGTATACCTGCTATTCCTAAGCAAGTTATTATTAGCGATATTACACATAGAGTGTATATAGCGTATACTATAAAATTTGTTATAGCTCTGTCTGCAGTTATTTTCATTAAAAACTTTTTGGTTAGCTTTTTTATCCATCTACACACATATAATCCTATTATAAATACAAAAATTGCATAAATTATATTAGGCCCATATGTTACAACATTATCTTTGAAGTTCATCCACATTCTCTCTGTCATTTTTATACCAGATATATTTATATTCGTAGATGTCATGTATGTACCTCCTTCATGCTATCTTTAATAGATTGTATACATTCAAAAAATTAAGGAACTCATGTTATATCATAAGTTCCTTTTATTAATTATATTACTTTTTTATTACAATTTCTACATTTAAATTAATTTTCCAATTTCATGTCTCCATATTTTATATGACCACTTTTTCTCATATATTCGGAGATAATTAAACATATTATAGCGGGTAAAATAAATTGTAATATTACGATCCCTATTATACCACTTTGTCCCATAACAGATAATGTTTGAATTGGTCCAACTAATCCACTTGTTCCCATACCGGCTCCAGTACTATTAGTCTTAAATTTAAATATAGTTGTAGCTATTGGACCTAATATAATACTAGCTAATGTAGGAGGAACTAATATTAATGGATTTTTTACTACATTAGGAAATTGTATTTTTGATGTTCCTAATCCCTGAGAGATAAGTCCTCCTATTTTATTTTCTCTATATGATGCGAAAGCAAACCCTATCATATGGCAAGAACACCCTATAAGTGCTGCTCCTGCAGCTAGTCCATCTAATCCTAATCCTATAGCTAAGGCCGCTGAACTTATTGGTGAAGTTAATACTAACCCCATAATAGCTGATACTATAATCCCCATAGGTATTGGTGTTAATTGTGTTGCTCTATTTATAAATGCTCCTATAGTAGACATTATATATGATACCATAGGAGATATAAATATACCTACTAATCCTCCAACTAAAATAACTATTGCTGGAATTAATATTATATCTACCTTAGTTTTACCTGCTATTCTTCTTCCTAATTCTGCACTTACTAAAGATGCAACATAAGCTCCTACAGGTTCACCTATTGATATAATAGAGCCTGCATCAGTTATATTTATACTTCCCCCTCCTATAGTAGCTGTTATAATGGAAGAAAATATAACAAGAGGTGGGCATCCTAAAGAATACGCTACACCTGCACCTATAGCTGGGGCCATCATTGTTTTCGCTATTTGACCAAATTGGGTCAATAATGGGATGTTGAATAAAGTTCCTATTTGTTGTAGTATAAGTCCTATTACCAAAGATGAGAATAATCCTAAAGCCATTCCGTTTAATGTTTTTACAAAGTAATTTTTCATGTTTCCCTCCCGTGTCTATACTTTTGTCTTGTCACCTATTGTCAAAAAAATATATATTTTAAATTATTATGTCAATAATATCTTTTTTTCTTTTAGGATTTTAATTATTTCATTAAAAGTTTCTTCATCTTTAACTTCTATAGTATGTATATGAACTCCGTTAGTTAAAGAAGATAATCCCGATGATTTAGTTTGTCTTAGCCTATATAAAAATTCATTAATATCTCTTTTAGAAGATATATTGAGCATTCCTTTTATCTCTCCATATATGGGATGTTCCACTATTATATCTATTACTTTTCCTCCCATATCTACTATTATTCCTAGTTCATCATCTATCTCGTCTATACTTTCATGATTTTTACAGCTTATAGTCTTTATTAATTTTTTATTATCTTTATACATTATATATCCTTGAGGAGTAGCAAATATATTCAATCCTTTTGCCCTTAATATAGCTATATCTTGAACTATAACTTGTCTACTAACACCTAGCTTAGAAGCTAAGTGTGACCCTTTTATGGGGTAATCGCTTTCTAGTAATATATCTTCAAGGTCATTCCTTCTTTTTAAAGTATCCACATATCTCCTCCTATATTTATTTAGATATATAATATCAAAAAATAGATGTATATTTCAATATTTATTAGTAAGTTTATTTATAATATAAGTTTTCCTTTAAAATAAAAAACTATGTGCACACACATAGTTTTTAATAAATTATATTAACAGAGTTTACTTCTCTAATTTTATTGACATCTTTTATAAAGCTGTCAATATTAAATACATTACATTCATCATTTATATATAATTTTATATTTATAAAGTCGTCTTCACTTGTAGTTTTCTCTATTCGCTCTAAGCTTATTTTATTATTTTCTACTAAAGTTATTATGTCTGTTAGTATACCCTTCTCGCATTCTAATATAAATCCCCTCATAAGTTTAATCCTCCTTGTTCATATTTATTATTATCTTAAATAATATGTCTAGGTTATAAACTTTATGAGTATATTTACATACAAAAAAAGACTACGCGGCTACGTCCTACTCTCCCAGGCAGCTTCCCACCAAGTACCATCGGCGCTAAGGAGCTTAACTTCTGTGTTCGGAATGGGAACAGGTGTATCCTCCTTGCTATTGTAACCAC
>NZ_JBYVNY010000020.1:0-13886 GCF_058146105.1 Sporacetigenium sp. TC11
CAATATATTGCTTAACTGCATTTATTTTAAATTCACTTGAATATCTTTTACTTGACATAAAAATCACCCCTTTACGCTAGTCTACACTAGGGTTTAAGGGGTGTCTACTTAAAGGGGTTCATTTCATGTAGTTACCTAGGGGGTATTTTAATTTTATCTTGATATTTTTCTCTTTTTTGTTACAAAGAAAAGTGTTCCTATACCAGCAATTGTAATAATTCCATAAATCAATGAATTTTCCATAAATGCATTTTTATCTTCAGTAGAAGTAACTTCATTCATTAATTCAGCTTGCTGTCCTTCTACAACTTTTACATTATCGCTACCAAATATCTCATATAGATAGTCTGCATTTTCTTTGATAAATGGTGTAATACCTATTTCAACATAACCTTCAAGTGGTGACGTATGAGTTACTGTAAATCCTTTTTCTTCAATTTCATTCGCATGTTTCTCGAAAATATATTGATCAATTTCTTCTTGTTTCTGAAGTATTGTATTTTCATTATTTGTTGTAGCAAAAGTTATAATTGATGAAACTAAAGTTAAACAAATACTAAGAATAATGACAGTGGCTAAATAAAATTTGTTTTTCAAAATATTTTCCTTCATTAAAAATCCTCCTAAAATTGGGCTCTATAACATTATATACTCATTATCAGCTTTTATTCCTATATTGATAAAATAATAATACTATATAAATATGAAGTTATTGTGAATATCACTAGATCTTTGCATTTTTTCCCAAATTAAAATCTAGTTTTATAAACTAATTATCACCTATTATTTTTATATTAATAAAATAATAATAACAATAATAAGAAGAACGGTGGTGTAAAAAAGTGTTTAATTATTATGTATGGCAACAATATATTTTACAACAGCAATATAAAAATCTAAATTATAAATTAAATAATAGACAAGAAACAGCATTAAATGTTTCTGGAGTTTGGAATACAGATTATTATGGAAGAGTAATATTAGAGCAAGATGGAAATAACATTAAGGGAACTTTCAAATACGGAAGTGGAATAATAGAAGGAATTCTAAACGGAAATGTTTTAAATGGCACATGGTCTGAGCCACCAACACACGATTGTCCTCTACATGAAGGAAGATTTAAATTTGTATTTTCTCAAAAGGGAGATAGCTTTATAGGAAGTTGGGGAGTTTGTCAGGAACCATTAAATAAAGATTGGAGTGGATTTAAACTTGTAGATACTCCATCCATTAACGTCTCAGGACAATGGTTTACTACAAACTTTGGGAAAATAGTTTTTACTCAAGAAGGAGATAAGGTAAATGGTACTTATCAATATAAAAATGGAAAAATAGAAGGTACTTTAAAGGGGTACACTCTTACAGGATATTGGACACAAGAACCAAGTTTTAATTGTTACTATGACAAGGGTAGATTAGAAATTGATTTTGATTTAAAAGTAGAGTCATTTACAGGAGTTTGGGGTTATTGTGAAAATGAACCAAAAACAGTATTTAGTGGAATAAAAGTAGTGTAATAGAAAGTACACCTAGTTAATTGTTTGACTAGGTGTACTTTCTTATTATAAATATCCTAAATCTATGTATTTTTTTTCTAGGTCAGAATCTGGTTTTATTATTTTAACTGATTTATTTTTTAGATTGACTTCATAAACCTCAAATATATATTCATTTCCGTTATACTTAGAATCATCATAGTCTGCTTCAATATATACAAAATAAGTGTCTAGCTCTTCTACATAGTCTGAATTCCAACCGTGAAGTTTTTTAAGGTCCTTATCTAATTTTGATCGATCATTTATATAAATATAATTAGTTTTATTTTTATCGTGAGATTTTGAGTTTTTTGCTAATTCAATAGATTCATTAAGGTATTTTTGTGCATATCCATCTTCATATAAAAGACCTAGTTTGATATATTTTTCTTCTAACTTTTCATCACCCAAAACGTCCTTAACTTCTTGTGTTCTAATATTTACTTCATAGCTATGTGCTATTAAATCATTTTCATTATTTAATATCTGATCTTCAGTGTCAAATACATAGCTTACATAAAAAACGTCCTTATCTATATAATCAGCAAACCAACCATGTGTTGTTCTTATTCCAGTTGTATTATCTATTATTTCATTTACAGCTTTCTCGTTAGTAACATCTGAATATGTTGTTTTTGCAGCT
The DNA here is from genome assembly GCF_058146105.1 of Sporacetigenium sp. TC11. Classification (NCBI taxonomy): domain Bacteria; kingdom Bacillati; phylum Bacillota; class Clostridia; order Peptostreptococcales; family Tepidibacteraceae; genus Sporacetigenium; species Sporacetigenium sp. TC11. The sequence continues at coordinate 2,179 of NZ_JBYVNY010000020.1, forward strand.
TTAACAATATTAATCGCTGTTTTTTTATATTTCATTCTATCTTGAGTAGGATTTATAATCATTAGTTCATCTATATATTTAGCTTCTAGTTTTTCATTATCCCATATTGATGTAACTTTTTCCTTTTTAATATCAACTTCATATGCTGCAAATATATACTCGTTCCCATTATCTTTAATAGAATCATCTTCGTCATAATAATATTCAATATAATAAGTACTGTTGCCTACCTTTTCTCCTGACCAACCGTAGTCATTTTTAACATAAGTCATATCAGTTAAAGATTCTTTTATAAATTGTTCATTTGACATATCGGCTCTTTCGGTATGAGCACTTTTAGCTAAATCAATGGATTTATTTAATCCTCTATTATGGGCAAATATAATTAATCCGCCTATCCCTAATAAAATTAAGAAAGAAATTACAATTGAAATTGTTTTTTGTTTATTCATAATTGCCTCCAATCATTATTTTACAAATATAGGTAAGTATAAATTTTCCACACTTGTAGAAATATTATATAATATCTATAAAAATTTTTATATATCCAATATTATAGAATTCAGTAAGGAGGAACACAATATGAAAAAAATATGGTTTTCAGGTTTAATTTGTGTATCAGCTATTTTTACATTAATTATAATATTGCCTTTTGCCAAAATAAATGCTGGATCTTTCGCAAGAGAAATAGCGACGTTATCATTGCCAAAAGAACAATCATTGAATAATCCAAAAATTAAAGTACCATTTGATTTAAAGGTAGAAGAAGAAAGCCAAAAGAGCGTTGATGAAGGTCATTCACCATGGAGACTAGATCCTGCTTTTGTAGCTCAGGTTTTTGTAAGCCTAAAAGTTTCTCCTGAAGGAATTGTGGGGGATTATCCTATTAAGTATGAAGATCTAAAGGTAGTTTGTAATGATGGAAAGCATTCAGTTGTAGAAGTAAGTGGAAAAGACACTCCTATAAGAAAGGTATACTTAAAGAAACTTATAAAACAAGATGATACAGGAATATGGACAGTAGTTGGATATGACCCAGCATAGTTAATATAATCATCACCTTTTATTATTAATGTTAATAAAATAATAAGAAGGTGGTGTTTTTTTATGTTTAATTATTATTTATGGCAACAATACATGTTACAACAGCAATATAAACAATTATATTGCAAATTAAATAATAGACAAAATGATACTCCATTAGATATTTCTGGAGTTTGGAATACAAATTATGGAAGGGTAGTGCTTCAACAAGATGGAGCTAATGTCAAAGGAACTTTCCAATATGAAACTGGAACTATAGAAGGGACTATAACAGGAAATGTTTTGGATGGTACATGGTTTGATGACCCAACATATGAGTGTCCTATAGATAAAGGAAGGTTGAGATTTGAATTTTCTTCAACTGGAAATAGTTTTGCAGGTTTTTGGGGATTTTGTGAAGAACCACTAACAGAAAATTGGAGTGGAGTTAAGCTTCAGCCTGCTCCTGCATTAAACGTCTCAGGGGAATGGATTACTACAAATTTTGGCAGGGTGGTTTTTAGCCAAAATATAAATAGGATAACAGGTACTTATAATAATGGAAATGGAAAAATAGATGGAATTCTTCTCGGATATACTCTTATAGGATTTTGGTCTGAAGGTCCAAGTAATGACTGTCCTTATGATAAAGGAAGACTAGAAATGGATTTTGCTTTGAATGGAAGTGGATTTGTAGGAGTATATGGTTATTGTCAAGAAGATCCAAAAATAGCTTGGAATGGAGCAAAATTATAAAATATATAAATATATACTTTTGATTCATTAAGACTAACCATCACCTTTTGTTATTATAGTTAATAAAATAATAATAACAAAAGGTGGTGATTTTTCTATGTACAATTATTATTTATGGCAACAATATATTTTGCAACAGCAATATAAACAATTATATTATGCATTAAATAATAGACAAAATGATATTTCATTAGACATTTCCGGAGTTTGGAATACAAATTATGGAAGGGTAGTACTTAAACAAGATGGAACTAATGTCAAAGGAACTTTCCAATATGAAACTGGAACTCTTGAAGGAACTATAAATGGTAATGTTTTGGAAGCTGTATGGGTTGATGACCCAACGTATGAGTGTCCAATAAATAAAGGAAGGTTGAGATTTGAATTTTCTCCAGATTTAAAAAGTTTTACAGGTATTTGGGGATTCTGTGAAGAACCACTAACAGAAAATTGGAGTGGAGTTAAGCTTCAGCCAGCCCCTTCATTAAATATTTCGGGGGAATGGATTACTACAAATTTTGGAAGTGTTGCTTTTAGTCAAAGTATAAATAAGGTAATAGGCACTTATGGTTCTAACTATGGAAGAATAGAAGGAATTCTTGAAGGATACACTCTTATAGGATTTTGGTCAGAAGGACCTAATTTCGACTGCCCTTATGACAAAGGAATATTAGAAATGGATTTTGATTTGACTGGAAAGACATTTGTAGGAGTATTTGGTTATTGCCAAGAAAAACCAACAATAGCATGGAACGGAATGAAAGTAGTGCGCATATAATTAATCCTCTAGGTCGTAGAACTAGACCTAGAGGATTAAATTATACTTTTTAATTTCCAACTGCTAACCTTGAGCAACGGACCTGCTTTTCAAGGTCGTTGGCGATATGAGCGAAGCGAATTTTTTATTTCATAGGATTGCTAGGAGTAGAAATACTACTAAGTGCATCTCCAGCTTCATTTACATAAATATTTTTTGTTGCTAGGTCACCTATAGATAACATACCAACTAGCTTGCCGTTTTCTACAACTGGAAGTCTTCTGATTTGATTTTTTGCCATTATGTTTGCCGCCTCATGAACATCAGTGTCAGGAGTAACAGTAACTAAATGAGAAGACATTACATTTTGTGCAGTAGAATTATGATGATGATCTCCACTAGCTACATCTCTTAAAACAATGTCTCTATCAGTAACTATACCAACAACATTATTATTATCATCACATACAGGTATAGAACCAACATTTAAACTTTTCATGTTTTGAGCTATCTCAGTAACATCGCTATTTGCATTTACTTTTGTAACATCTTTAGTCATTAATTCTTTAACTTGCATAAGTACACCTCCTATAAATTGTCCTTTAATATAATGTGCATTATAACAGTGAATTAATCATAAAAACTAAAGTAAATATATGGTTTAATACTATTTAACTTATAAGAAATCATATATAATAAATAATAAAGGTAGAAAAGAGGGGAAAAATATGAATATTATTATAAAACTTAAGAATTTAGGTAATAAGCTATCTTATAGTTTTAAACGTTTTCCAGTGGCTCTATTATTTGCAGCAACAGTAGTATCAATTCTTATTTTTATTAACCATCTAGATTATAACTTAGAAAATACAAGAGAGATGTATTCACGTATAGCTATGGCATTAGCACTTGGTATTCCGTTAAGCTTATCTTTAGATGTTTTCTTTGAAGGAAAAACAAATGTTAAAAAAACTGTTCGGATTTTAGGATATGTAGGAATTGGTATTTTAGTAACTGCTTATTATATGTTTTTTTTAAACAATCAAGACATGGTGTCAATGACAAGGTATATGGGTTATACAATAGCTCTTTATTTACTTTTCAGTATAATACCTTATTTCATTAAAAGAAAAAATTATGAACTTTATGTAATTAAACTATGTACTAGATTTTTTGTAACTTATTTATATTCTATAATTCTTTATCTAGGTATCGCTGCTATAATTACAACTATAAACTTACTTTTTAACGCAGGAATATCGGAAAGACTATATGGCGATATGGCTTTTATAGTAGGAGGAGTTTTTGCACCAGCATTTTTCTTAGCTGATGTGCCAAGAAGAGGAGAAGAAGTTTCTTTTCAAAGCTACCCTAAGGTATTAAGTGTTTTACTTCAATTTATTGTTCTACCATTACTATCTGTATACACAATTATTTTATATATATATTTCGGAAAAATTATACTAACAATGGAATTGCCTAAAGGTGTTATAACTAATTTAGTTCTTTGGTTTTCAATAATAAGTACAATAGTTCATTTCTTAATATATCAATTAAGAAATGCAAATCAATGGGTTAAAACTTTTATAGCTATTTTTCCAAAGGCTATTATCCCGTTACTTGGTATGATGTTTGTAGCTTTAGCAATTAGAATTAATGAATACGGAATAACAGAAAATAGATATTTTGTATTGGTGGCTGGGTTATGGGTAACTGGCGTTATGATTTACTATTCAATTAAGAAGGATATTATTAATATATTTGTAGCTACATCAATAGCTATAATAGCAATTGTAGCAGTTACAGGTCCTTTAAGTGCTTATTCAGTTTCAAAAATGAGCCAAAATAATAGATTTGAAAAAATAATAAAGCAATATAATATGATTGATGGATCTGGAAATATAAAAAGTCCAGAAAAGGACTTTGAAGAAGACGATAAAAAGAAAGTCAGTGGTGTAATAAGATACTTTGATCAATATCATGACCTAAATGATATAAAATATCTTCCAGATGATTTTGAAATTAGCGATATGAAAAATTTATTTGGTTTTGATTTAGTCGATGATTATGGAATACATGAAAACGGGGGTTATTTTAATCACTACTTACAAATAGGAACAAATTTAGTTAATATAAAAGATTTCGATTATTTTATAGATTATGAAACCTATGGTCCTAATGGTTCTAGTGATTTAAATGAATCAAATGGAGACTATGAAGTTGTTTATGATAACAACAGTAAAGAACTTGTTATTAAAAATAAAGAAGAAGTCATTTACAAAACTAATTTTGATAAAATAGTAGCTGAGATTCACAATAAAAGTAGAGGTAAAAACAATTTCGATAAAAAAGAAATGATCGCTGATGAAAAGGAAATGACTTTTGTAGATGAAAATGATAAAGTTAAGATTCAAGTTGTATTTAGAAATATCAACGGATTTGAAGATAGATCCACAGATGGTATAACTATTGAAAGTATGGCATTTTATGCTTTTGTAAAAATAAAATAAAATAAAATATATACCCCCTACTTAATGACTTTTTAGGTAGGGGGATTTTTATATATAAATTAAAGTAAATGTGTTAAAATCTATATAAATATATACTGAAATACATAAAACTTATGATTAATTCGGAAGAAAAACTTAAGACTTAGAAAGATATAAAAGCTTGAAAGGGGTGCACGATGAAGTTTTTAAAAGACCTAGGGGTTTTAGCAGGAACAGTTACAGGTGGAGTAATTGGAGGCGCAGTTTCACTAGCAGGAAAAGCAGTTAAAAGTGATTTTATTGAAGAAATAGGTGAAGGTATCTACAATGCAACTTTAGCATCAGGTAAAATTCTAGGAGAAGCTGCAAGTGGTGCTGCTGATGTGGTAACAGGAATGGTTACTTCTGATGAATCTAAAAGGGATGAAGGGTTTAGAGATTTAGGTACAGCTGTAGGTACAACAGCAAAAGGTGTAGGTAATGGTATAGCAAGCATTATTCAAAATGGTGGAGACGTTATAGACGGTGCTTTAGAAGGAGATAAAAATAGAGTTAGTGAAGCTGCAAAATCATTAGTTAAGACTGCAGCAATAGCAACCCTTGCAATTGGCGTTATAGATGTTGTTGATGGTGGTTTATTTGATGGACAAGTATATGAAAGTGATGTAGCATCTAGTGGTGATTTTGATTATAATAATTCAAATGAATTAGTTTATACTTCGGATTTAGACACTCATGTAGGAGTTCATCATGTAGAGCCTCATTATGTAGACGGTTATGAGCGTTCAGACGGTACACATGTAGAAGGATATTATAGAGACGGTGATGGTAATCCAGAAACAACATTAACAGAAGAAGATGGTGGTGGGTATATAAGGTCAAACCCAGACGATATTTCAAGTAATAATATTAATAGCAATATATAAGAGGTGTAATATGAAAACAATGGGATTAATTGGGGGTATGAGTTGGGAAAGTACTACTGAGTACTATAAAATTATAAACAAAACAGTTAAAAATAAACTCGGAGGACTCCATTCATCAAAGTGTATTTTATACAGTATTGATTTTCATGAAATAGAAGCATTCCAGTCAAATGGGCAGTGGGATAAAGTTGCAGAAATAATTTCACATGGCGCAATGACTTTGGAAAATGCAGGTGCTGATTTTATTGTTATATGTTCTAATACAATACATAAAGTTTTTGATGAAATCCAGATGAATGTTTCTATACCGATTTTACATATAGGTGATATAACTGGAGAGGAACTTATTAAAAAATCATTTTCTAAGGTTGCTTTACTGGGGACAAAGTATACTAAATAATATTAGGATGTACAGAAATTGGACTTTTAATAAATCAAACTGATACGAAAATGCCACTTCTTGATACTTTATATATTCACGCACGCCAAGCTGCTCTTCTTGCAATTGAATAAAATAGATAATTATAAATTTACATAAAAAGCTATTTCCAAATAGAAATTTATTTCTATTTGGAAATAGCTTTTTGTTATCAATAAAGAAACATAAATACTGGCAATAACACAAACCAAAGTATATGAAATGCGTTTATAGTAGCATATAGTCCTACAGCACAACTTATTAAAATATTCGAAACCCTTAATTGATAGTCATTGGCCTTTTGCATTCGAAAATAAATATATATAAGTAAAGTTGCTGGAAGCACAATTTTTATAAGAAAACTAGCACTATAACTTCCAATTATGTCTGCCATTAAGAAGTTTGCTTCAAAATAATATCCAGTGTTTACTAAAATTATAGTAAAAATAATGTCGGTAAGATTTAATATGTATAAAACTGCTAGTTTATTTTTTATATTGCCTAAGCTATAGTCTTTAATAAATTCCATCAATTCTATCCACCTCCATTATTAATTATTTACAAATATAGAAAATCCTATGTTATTTAATTTTTAATAATTAGGCCTTTAAAATATATTAATAGAGAGTTAGTATACATAATTTAATTATTTGGAACTCAGTATAAATATTAATAATTTATAAATTTATAAAATATGAATTATGGTAAAAAATAATAGTAAGATTAATAAAAGGGAGAATGATTATGTATACAGACTTTGTTGAAGAACAGGTAAGTATAAATGGAGAAGTAATTATAAAAGGGACATTGGCAATACCGCATATTGAAAACAAAAAATTAGCTGCAATTTTAATTGTAAATGGCTCTAATAGTGTAGATAGAAATGGAAATATGAAAATCCCGAAGATTAAAGTAAATATATATAAGGAATTGGCACATTTAGGGGCAAGACTTGGTTTTGTCACTTTGAGATACGATAAAAGGGGTGTTGGTGAAAGCGGAGGAGATAAATATAGTAAAGGGGTAACCGAATTAGTAGATGATATTATTAATAATATAAAATTTTTGAAAAATCATCCAAAGGTAGATAAAGATAAGATTATTTTACTAGCACATAGTGAAGGATGTATATTGTCAACTATTGCAAGCACTATGATTCCAGTGGCAGGATTAATATTAGTTGCAGGTGCAGGAGCAAGTCTCAAAGGATTCATAAAATATGTAGATGCTAAGATACTAGAGGAAATAAAAAAGAAAAAAGGATTAAAAGGTTCTATTTTAAGATTTTGTATTAATGAAAATAGAATAAAAAAACAGATTCAATGTCTAGATAATAAAATCAATAACTGTAATGAGAATACTATAAGGTTTAGATTTAAAAAAATGCCTGGAAAATGGTTTAAAGAACATTTTAAATATAATGATGAGGATATACTAAAAGCTTTACAAAATAGTAATTGTGATATTTTGGCAATTACGGGAACTAAGGACGTGCAAGCAGATCCAGGGCGTTTGAAAATAATTGAAAAATTAGAAAGAAGTAATATAAAATGTTCAGTTATCGAAAATATGGACCATATGCTAAAAGAATGTACAAATAAAAAAACAGTTTTAGGATTGATTAACCAATATCAAGAAGAAGGTTGTGAATCAATACATCCTAAATTTAAAGCAGTTTTAGAGGAATGGCTAATTAAATTTAAATAGCCAATAAAACAGATTTTAGGTTTTGACTTCAATCACATATTAAAGCTGGCCTATTAGATATAATAGATATAATAAGATTTTTAATAATTGAAATGGTGGTGATTGAAATGAATAATAACATAGTTATAATAGGCGGTGGTGTTGCAGCCATAAATGCAATAAAGGCAATTAGAGAGATTGACAGCAAAATAAATATATATGTATTTCAAAATGAAAAATTTTACCCTTACTATAGGATAAGATTGACAAAGAGTTTGTTGGATAATATTGAAGAAGACAAAATACTGCTTCAAAAAAAGGAGTGGTATGAATTAAATAATGTAAATTTATGCTTAAACAAAGAAGTCATTGGAATTGACACCGATAAGAGTGAAGTTATTATAGATGATGGCAGTAGATTTGGTTATGATAAACTTTTATTAGCTAATGGGTCAAGTAACTTTACTCCCAATTTAGACGGTATTGAAAAAGAAAATGTTTATACAATAAGAACACTAAATAATATACAAGATATTAAAGAAAACATTAGCGATAAGAAGACAATACTTAACATAGGAGGGGGTATACAGGGATTAGAAACTGCATGGACTCTTCAACAGCATGGTAAAAATGTAATTGTAGCTGAGTTCCATGATAGATTAATGGCTCGCCAGTTAGATACAAGAGCCTCTAAAATCCTACAAGATGCAATTGAAAATGTTAAAATTAAAGTGCTTTTAAATACGCAGATACAGAGGATTGCTGGGGAAGATTCAGTAAACAGTGTTATAACGAATGATAGGAGTACTATTGACTGCGACATGGTAATTTATTCAGTTGGTGTTAGACCTAATAAAAAGTTATTAGAAAACACTTTTATTAAAACAAATCTTGGAGTAGTAGTTAACGAAAAAATGCAAACCAATATAGAAAATATTTATGCAGCAGGGGATGTGGCAGAATTAGATGGCAGAGTGGGCGGACTATGGAATATTGCTATAGAACAAGGAAAAATAGCTGGATATAATATTGTAGGAAAAGATAAAGTATATAATGGAATAGTGCCTGTAACTACATTAAATGCTTTTAATATATCTTTATTTTCTATAGGTGATGTAAATGAAGAAAACTGTAGCCAAACAATAATAGATGAAAGCTCTGATGAGATAACATATAAAAGAATATTTATAAAAGACAATAAAATAGTAGGTGCGATTTTAATAGGTGATGTTAAGTATTCTACTTTATTAAAGGGTGTAATAGAAAAAGGAACAGAACTTATCAATATAGATTTATCAAACATATCAGTAAATGAATTAATTATTAAATTGAAAAATAAATAAAAACATATAGTAATAGGGGGTCTAGATTAGTAATAATACTAGCCCCTTTTTATTTTGTCTTTATTATATATTTATGTTATTATAGTTTTATTTCTTGCAATATAGCTGTTAGGGGTGAGACATATGTATTATACATATATATTAAGATGCAAAGATAATACCTATTATATTGGTTATACAAGTGATATAAATAGAAGAATGAATGAACATTTAAAGGGAGAAAGGTGTAAATACACTAGAGCTCGTGGATTTGATAAACTTGAAATTTATTGGGCTACAAAAGAAAGAAGAGACGCAATGAAACTTGAATATTATTTAAAAACTTTAACTAGGCCTAAAAAAACGGAGCTTATACAAAAACCTGACTTATTAGGAATTAAATATGGTTTAGATCTTAGTGCAAAATATATATTAGGCGAATAAAGCTAGAGATAATCTCTAGCTTTATTCATTTATTATGTTTCCAATAAAATGAGTAGCAGATATAATAACATACCCTGCAATTATTCCATCCATTATATTAATTGCAATTCTCGGGATACCTAATGAAGATCCTATTACAGCAAAAACACTTCCCCATATAAATAAATAGAATATAGCAAAACCTATAACTTTTTGCTTACTATCTAAAAACTTAACTAAAAATCCATTTGAAATATCTTTGTTGTAAAAATATGAAGCTGAAATCATCATAACCAATATATAGATTATACTAAATTTCAAATCAACAACTCCTTTTAAATAATTTTTAGTTATATTTTGTATTTATTACTAGATTTATACATTTTTACTTTTCATAAATCCTCTTACTTGTGTATCTAGTACAATCTGTTCTTTTTGATTGTATGCTGTAACCTTTATAACTAATATTCCACGGCCACCTTTAGATGAAGGTATTAAATCTACTACCTCTACTTCTCCTTTTATTTCATCATTTGGAAATACAGGTGCTTTCCAGTTTAAATAGTCCATACAAATACCACAAATAGTATCTTTGCCGGTTTTATCTAAAGCAATCCATTGCCCCCATACGGCACAGAGTGTGTGAAATCCTGAAGCTATAATTCCCTCAAAATTACTACTTCTTGCAAAATTTAAATCCACATGAATTGGTAGAGGATCATATTTACCAGCAAATTCACGAATATCTTCTAATGTGAATTTAATAGGTTCTAATACGAATTTTTGACCTATATTGAAATCTTCAAAATACATATTTTCACTATCCTTTCTTATGTAAATTATATTTTTATTTAATTATACTACAATTAAAAAGCTAATTCCTTTTATATAAAAATTATATAAAAGCATAATAATTCTAATAATAAATATCCATAATAATATAAGAGGTGATATTAATGAACAAAAATGAAGATAAGATGATAAAAGATATGAATCACTTTTTAAAAGGAATACATATGGGTGGGGCAACATTTAAGGATTATCTAAATAAAGCAAAAGATCCAGAACTTAAGAATGAATTAACTTACATTATAGAATCATTCAAAAGACATGAAGAAGCTATTACAAATAGAATAGAACAAATGGGAGGAAATGCTTCAGACTCTTTAGGTATAATGGGTACTATGGCAGAGTTTTTTGAAAAAATAAAACTTATACCTGTAAATACTGACCTAGAAGTATGCAAATATGCTGTGGAAGCTATGGAAATGGGAATGTATCAAGGTAGTAAATTTTTATCTGAACATAAAGATTTAGACCCTAGCTTAAGAAAAGAAGCAGAAGGTGTTGTTAAGGACTATGATAATCAACTAAATCGTGTAAAAGAGATGATGAATAAATTAAAGTAAAATTGGCCTCTTAATGAGGCCGAAATATATTAAGATAAAAATTATATAAATAAATGAATAATAATTAAAAACAAGACAATAATAAGTTAGGGAAAAAAGATTAAAAATTCCAAGGTAGCTCAATGGTAGTGTATCTTTATGTTAACTGGTAGGATGAGGATACTAATCACTCTTTTAGAGCCAATTATAAATTAAAAAAGAATATTGACAAGTATTTTAATAAATGATATATTATTACTTGTCCTCAAGAAGGATGAAAAATATAACTTTTGTCTTTAATAATATGTAAAATGATTTTTAAAATAAAATTTAAAAATATGTTGACAAAACAAATTATAAATGATAATATAATACTTGTCCTCAAAAGGACATGAAAATTGAACTTTGAAAATTAAACAGTAGGATAATTAAACACCATTTATTTAAAAGTAATGCCAAGTTTATCATGAGAGTTTGATCCTGGCTCAGGATGAACGCTGGCGGCGTGCCTAACACATGC
>NZ_JBYVNY010000021.1:0-8343 GCF_058146105.1 Sporacetigenium sp. TC11
TGTTAGGCACGCCGCCAGCGTTCATCCTGAGCCAGGATCAAACTCTCATGATAAACTTGGCATTACTTTTAAATAAATGGTGTTTAATTATCCTACTGTTTAATTTTCAAAGTTCAATTATCTTTTGCCCCTTTTCGAGGACAAGTATTATATTATCATTTATAAATTGTTTTGTCAACTTATTTTTTAACTTCTTTATCCTTTTCTCGAGGACAAGTAATAATATACCATGCTATTTTATATACGTCAACACCTTTTATAAAATAATTTAAAATTTTGTCATTTATTGTTGAAGGAAAATACATTTTAGTATCGTAATATATAATTAAACATATAATTAAGGGGGCTTTTAATATGAATACATTTAAGGTTATTTCTCAACTTAAGGAAGGGGTAAAGGTTGAATCTACTTCTGGAAAATTCAGAATGATACTAGACGAGCCAATAGATCAAGGTGGTACTGACGAGGCTATGAATCCTGTTGAAGCTCTTTTATGTGCTTTAGGTTCTTGCCAATGCATAATGGCTAGAATGCTAGCAGGAAAAATGAGGATAGATTTACAAGATTTTTATGTAGAATTAGAAGGCGACTTAGATCCAAGAGGTTATAGTGGAGTTAGAGGAGTTAGACCAGGGTATCAAAACGTTAGAGCTAAGTTTCATGTAAAATCAAATGATTCTGAAGAAAAAGTTCAAAAACTAATAGATGCGGTAGAAAGATATTGCCCTGTTGGCGATACTATAGCAAATGAAGTTAGCCTAACAACTGAATATGTTATAAATAAATAATATATAAAAGAAGTCCAGATTCCGGACTTCTTTTATAATTATATTATAGATAATATCTTCCCTACCAATAATCCTCCACCCGTTCCTATTATGTATCCCATAAGAGCCATTAAAACTCCAACAGGTACTAAGTTTTCATTATATGTTCCTGCTAATATAGGTGCTGATGCTACCCCTCCTACATTTGCAAGACTTGCTACTTCACATGTAAATAAATCTAATTTGAATATTTTAGCAAATAATATTAAAACCATTCCATGTATAGATAATATAACAAATCCTGAAATTATGTATATATGTGCACTTTGTAAATTACCAAAATTAGCTCTAGATGCTATTAATGATACTATTATATACAACATTATATTAGATATTTGACTTGAGCCAGCTAGTTTTCCTAGCTTCGTTAAGGCTCCTAGTATTCCTAGTATTGTAGATATTAATATAGCCCATGATGATGAGTTCAAGAAATCTGTCTCTGGCATAATCATTCCTATCTTTAATGATACAGTCGAAACTATAAAACCTACTATAAGTAATATTAATGTATCTATTATATTTATCTTTTTTGTTTTTATATTTTTATGATTTAAATTTTTTCCTATTCTATCTATTAGTTTTGTATCAGCTTTAGTCCACTTATTAAACTTACTTGCAAATGGAACAGATGATAATAACAACATAACCCATACAGAATAGTTTACAGAGTCCATTAAAAGCGCATAACCCATTTTAGTGTCATCTACTCTCAAAGCTTCTTGTATTGCAACCATGTTCCCTGCCCCACCCATCCACGTTCCACAAAGTACAGCAAAAGACTTCCAAGTTTCTGGCTCATAAAAACCTTTAAACATTATGTAAGTTATTATAAATCCAATAGCTATACTTATAGAAGATGCAAAAAATCCTATAATCATTTTAGGTCCTAACTTTACTATTTCTCTTAAATCGCATCTTAATAACATTAAGAATATTAAACATGGCAACAAACTGCCTTTAACAGTATTGTATACCCCTGTTATCTCTTCATTGCTTTCCCATAATCCTAAGTTAGATAAAATCATAGTAACAAAATACAATATAACTATTCCAGGTATATAATTAAATATCTTTCCTTTATAGTTTTTTTCTAAGGCAATAATAATACTGCTCAAAATTATTAATACGAAAATATAAACTATGCCGCTAGCTATCATATAATCCCCCCTATTAAAGTATATTCAAAGGAAATTGTATATATTAAAAAAGAGCATCTATTACTAGATACTCTTTATCTTATTTAGCTTCATCGAGTTGATCTTGCTCTATATATTGTGAGTGAAGTATAATCTTTTTATTTTTTAGTGTTTTGGCAACATCTATTATTCTTTGATTAGATGAACCTCTAAATTTAAGATTTATATCTCTTTTACTTTCTATAAATCTTCCATCTACCAATACGTCTATATTTTGAAGCAACATTAGATTAGTAAAATAATTAGGGTTTTTTATATCTATTAGCTCTTCAAATGTATATCCAGTATAAGCCCATACATCTAGTCCGATATTTTTAGCTTCTGCCGCTATTTCCATAATAGCTTCAGATTGCTCAAAAGGATCTCCCCCGGAAAGAGTTATACCTTTTTGTAATCTTAATTTTTTAAGTTGATTTATTATTTCTTTAGAATCTATTTCAAATCCACCGTTCATATCATGGGTATGGGGATTATGGCATCCCATACACTCATGTTTACATCCTTGAGTCCATACAACAGCTCTAAGGCCTGGTCCATCTACTACACTATCTATAGTTAATTGTGAAGCTAGTCTTATATTCATAAGTACCCCCACCATAAATTAAAATTTTTAAGAGTGTTTAATTCTATCTTTAACTTCTGCCTTTTTAGCATCATTAAATCTATCAACAGTACCAACTAAATATCCTGTTATTCTTCTTATTCTTTCAAACCCTATACCACTGTCCCCTTCTTTTCTTCCGCAAGCTGGACATGTATCTCCTTCTATTACTCCATTGTATCCACATATAGGATCTCTATCAAGTGGATGATTTACACTTCCATAACCTATACCAGATTCTTTCATAGCTCTTACTATAGTTTCAAAAGCTTCTAGATTATCAGATGGACTTCCATCTAATTCTACGTAAGTTATATGGCCTGCATTAGTTAATTCATGGTAAGGAGCCTCTAAGTTTATCTTTTCAAATGCACTTACTTTATGGTGTACAGGTACATGGAAAGAGTTTGTATAATATTCTTTGTCTGTTACACCATCTATTGATCCATAAATTTTCTTGTCTATTCTAGTAAATCTTCCTGATAGTCCTTCTGCAGGTGTAGCTATTAAAGAGAAGTTTAGCTTATGCTTTTCCATAGCTTCATCCATTCTTTTTCTCAGATGCCCTACTATCTTTAATCCTAGTTTTTGAGCTTCTTCACTTTCTCCATGATGCTTACCGATAAGTGCCTTTAAACACTCAGCTAAGCCTATAAATCCTACAGTTAATGTACCTTGTTTTATAACTTCCTTTAGGTCATCTTCCCAGTCTAATTCGCTAGATCCTGACCATATATTTTGACCCATTAAAAATGGGAAATTCATAACCTTTTTATTACCTTGTATTTCCATTCTCTCTAATAATTGCTCTATAACTAAATTTATATTTTCATCTAATTCATGGAAAAATCCTTTTAAATCAACATTATCCTTATTAACTATTCCATGTTTTATTCCTAATCTCGGTAAGTTTATAGTTGTAAAAGATAAATTTCCCCTGCCTGTTACTGTTTCTGGCCCACATACATTTCCTAAAACTCTTGTTCTACATCCCATGTAAGTAGCTTCTGTTTCTGGATTTCCTTCTTCATAGTATTTTAAATTAAATGGCGCATCTAAGAAACTAAAATTAGGGAATAATCTTTTAGCTGAAACTCTACAAGATAACTTAAATAAGTCGTAGTTTGGATCATCTGTATTTAAGTTAATTCCTTCTTTAACCTTAAATATTAATATAGGGAATATAGCAGTTTCTCCATTTCCTAATCCTTTTTCTAATGATAACAATAAATTCTTAGATATCATTCTACCTTCTTCAGATACATCAGTTCCAAAGTTTACACTAGAAAATGGAACTTGAGCTCCTGCTCTTGAATGCATTGTATTTAAATTGTGTATAAAAGCTTCCATAGCTTGATACGTTTTTTTATCAGTTTCTTTATAAGCCTCTTTATAAGCAAACTTTTGTATTTTATTAACTAACTTTTCATCTAAATTATAGTTGTTCATTAATGCATCTTTTTCAACTTCTAAATAATTTTCATTTAATTTTATCAATATTTCACTATTAGATTTTGCTTCAAGTTCATTTATTAAATCTTTTATCTTTGATGAATCTTCATCCTCTATGTCTGTAAATAAATAAAGTGCTTTATATATATTTTCTATATAAGACTTTTTAAATGTCTTTTTAACTCCTTTTGCTAAACCATAATCGAAAAATGGTATACTTTGACCTCCATGTTGGTCATTTTGGTTACTTTGTATAGCTATTGCTGCTAATGCAGCATAACTTATTATGTCATTTGGTTCTCTTAAGTGTCCGTGACCTGTTGAGAATCCACCTTCAAATAACTTTGTTATATCTATTTGGCAACAAGTCAAAGTCCCCATATTTAAGAAATCCATATCATGAATATGTATATCTCCTTGATCATGAGCAAATGAATGTTCAGGCTTTATAACAAATGATTTACAAAATTCTTTTGAAACAGTGCTTCCGTATTGTAGCATCGTTCCCATAGCTGTATTTCCATTTATATTAGCATTTTCTCTTTTTATATCTGCAGTTTTAGCATCTAAAAAAGTTATTTCCTCTATAGCCTTCATAAGTCTAGTCTTTGAGTTTCTTATTCTGCTTCTTTCTGCTCTATATAGTATATATTCTTCACTAGTTTTAGCATGTCCAGTTTCTATTAGAGTTTTTACTACAACATTTTGTATATCTTCAACACTTGGTATGCTCCCTGAAAACTTTCTATTTATAGCTTTAACAACTTCTTGAGTTAGCTGTTCTGAAACTTCATAATCTGCTATTTTTTCTTCTTTTTTGGCAACTATATTAGCAGCTAAAAATATAGCTCTTGTTATCTTATCTTCATTAAAATTTATTATTCTTCCATCTCTTTTTCTTACTTGTTGAACCATCTTATCCGCCCCCTTAATTACAACATATTGTACCTATATTATATATATACACTATATATAGTGTTATATGACTAAAAAAATCCCCTCTAACAAAGTTAAAGGGCTTGTGCATCTATTTAAATCACTTACTAAGAGTATCAAATTTAGATAAAATAGTCAAACAGCTTACATCCATTGAAATTGCTATATTAATTTTTTGAAACCTAGTATTTGTAGTACATGTACTTTTTATGTTACATTTTGGAAAATTTTTATATTTTTTTATATATCGTTTTTTATTATGTTGTATATCTTATCCATATCTATATTTGCTCTAACTATATTGGCTAATTTATCGTACTCCTGGTCTTTAAATTCTTTAAATGAGTTAATATTACTTTCTATTTCCTGTAATCCTTTTCTCTTTCTTACATTGTTTAATAGTGCTCTTGTAAAGCTAATATTATCAAATATACCATGTATATAAGTACCTACTACATTACCTTCTATATTCATAGCACCTTCTAAATGTTTTATATTTTCATTATTTCTTCTTATTATCTTATCTAAATATATACAAGATTCACCTACATTACTATCTCCCATATGTATTTCATAACCTTCAACATTAACACCTTCTAAACCAGCTAAATATCCAGCTATATTTCCTTGGATAACAGCTTCTACTTGTGTCGTAACCTTTTCTTCTTTAAATATAGTTTCTATATCAAGTAATCCAATTCCTTCTATCTCTTTTATTCCACATTCTATTCCTTTAGGATCATACAATTTTTTACCAAGTATCTGATATCCACCACATACTCCAAATATAAGCTTATCCTTTTTATTTAAAGTTTTTATCTCCTGTTCTAAACCGCTTTCTCTTAAATATATCAAATCTTCTATTGTATTTTTACTTCCTGGTATTATAAGTATATCTGGATTTCCTATAGACTCTCCCCTTAAAACATATCTTAAATTCACATCTTCTTGAGTTTCAAAAACGTTAAAGTCAGTAAAATTAGATACATGAGGTAAATATAATACTTCTATATTAACTTGTCCTTTTTTAGTTATACTTTTGTTTTTAAATCTTTGAGATAAACCATCTTCATCTTCTATTTTTATATTTGAATAAGGTATAACTCCAAGTACAGGTACATTAGTTATATCTTCTATCATTTTTATTCCTGGAGTAAGTAAATCTATATCCCCTCTAAATTTATTTATTATTACTCCTTTAATTCTTTTTCGTTCATCTTCTGTAAGTAAACCAAGTGTTCCGTATATAGAAGCAAATACTCCACCTCTCTCTATATCTGCAATTAATATTACAGGTGAGTTAGATATTTGTGCCATTCCCATATTGACTAAGTCTCTATCCCTTAAATTTATTTCAGCAGGACTTCCTGCCCCTTCTAGTACTATTACTTCATATTCATCTTCTAGACTTTTATAAGTTTCTGAAATCTTTTTTATAAGCTCTGCCTTATACTTGTCATATGACTTTGCATCTAAACTATTGTGTACTTTTCCCATAAAAACTACTTGTGCTTTTTTATCTGTAGTTGGTTTTAAAAGGATTGGATTCATCCTAACGTCTGGCTCTATACCAGCTGCCTCACATTGATAAACTTGAGCCCTCCCCATTTCTAGCCCTTCTTTAGTTATAAATGAATTTAAAGCCATATTTTGAGATTTAAATGGCGCAACCTTATATCCATCTTGCTTAAGTATTCTGCATAATGCTGCTGTAATTACACTTTTACCAACATCTGAGCCAGTTCCCTGAAACATTATAGATTTTCCCATTAAAAATGCCCCCTAAATAATTGAATATTAATTACTCATATTACATATTTTATCAAATATACAAATTAAAATATATGTTTGATGTTATACTAAATTTTTAGTATTATATAGTAAATATTGTTTATAGGAGGTATCTAATGCTATCGGATAGACTAAGTAATATAACTCCATCTTATACTATAGGAATAAGTAACAAAGTATCAGTACTTAAAAGCCAAGGTGAAAATATTATAAACCTAAGTATAGGAGAACCTGATTTTAATGTTCCAGAAAAGGCAAAGGAATTTGGAATAAAGGCATTTGAAGAGAATAAAACTAAATATGATTTAGTTCCAGGGCTAAAAATATTAAGAGAAAGTATATGTAATAAACTTAAGAAAGAAAATAATGTATCATATGATATAGATGAAATAGTTGTATCAAGTGGTGCTAAACACTCTATAACTAATACATTATTAGCCTTAACTAATACAGGTGATGATATATTAATACCTAAACCTTATTGGGTTAGTTATCCTGAAATGGTTAAGTTAGTAGGTTGTAATCCTGTTTTAATAGATACTGATAAGACTCTCGATTTTAAAGTTACGAAAGATGATATTGAAAAATATATAACACCTAAAACAAAACTTATATTTATAAACAATCCATCTAATCCCACTGGAGCTATATACTCTAAAAAAGAATTAGAAGATATAGTAGATATTTGTTTTAAAAATAATATATATATATTAGCAGATGAGATATATGAAAAAATATGTTATGATGAAGACTTTGTAAGTATTGCTTCTATAAGCGATAAAGCAAAGGATATAACTGTAACTATAAATGGATTTTCGAAATCTGCTGCCATGACAGGTTTGAGATTAGGTTATTCAGCTTCAAATAAAACTATTGCTAAAGCTATATCGACCATACAAGGCCATTTAGTATCTCATCCTAGTACAATTACTCAATATACAGCTTACGGAGCCCTAGAGTACTGTTTAGATGATATAAATAACATGGTAGCTACTTATAAACATAGAAGAAATTTAATAACTAATAGATTGTCTACTATACCACAATTAAGTTTTATATATCCTAAAGGTGCCTTTTATTTATTTATAGATATATCATATTTAAGAGATAAGATAGATTATAAGGAAAGTCTATCTATTGAATTTTGCAATAAACTTCTAGATGAATACAAGGTTGCAGCAGTTCCAGGTATTGCATTCGGAGCGGATGATTATATAAGGATATCCTATGCGTGTAGTGAGGATGATTTCTTAGTTGGAATAGATAAAATAAAAGAACTTATAGATAAAGCGTATATGTTTTAAACATATACGCTTTATCTATTATATATTATATATTTTTAAAAGTTATATTATGAATTTTGCAAGTTTATATTTTCCAATAAAAAAGAAGCGTATATACGCTTCTTTTTTAAATGGCTACGTCCTACTCTCCCAGGCAGCTTCCCACCAAGTACCATCGGCGCTAAAGAGCTTAACTTCTGTGTTCGGAATGGGAACAGGTGTATCCTCTTTGCTATTGTAACCACATTATATTGAA
>NZ_JBYVNY010000022.1:0-3922 GCF_058146105.1 Sporacetigenium sp. TC11
GTGTTAGGCACGCCGCCAGCGTTCATCCTGAGCCAGGATCAAACTCTCATGATAAACTTGGCATTACTTTATAAATAAATGGTGTTTAATTATCCTACTGTTTAATTTTCAAAGTTCAATTATCTTGCCCCTTTTCGAGGACAAGTATTATATTATCATTTGTAGATTGTTTTGTCAACTTATTTTTTAACTTCTTTATCCTTTTCTCGAGGACAAGTAATAATATACCATGTATTTTTATATACGTCAACAACTTTTTTGAAATAATTATAAAAAGGCCTTTTTATATGAAAAAGGCCTTTAAGAAATAACTACATTAGTTTTCCTCTGTCTTCAAATTGATAATCTGTATGCATATTATGGTCATATATTAATTCACCAGTAACTGTTACTCTATGTGCATTTTTATTATAATTTATTTTTAAATTTCTAAATCTAGCATCGTCTGTATTATTTACTAGATAGTTTCTTACTATATCTTCAGCAGATTTATAATCTACATCTTCATATATTTTAAAGAAATCTGCTTCAGACATTTCTAAAGTTAAATCATAATATCCCTCATCTGTTCTTTTTCTTTCATCTCTTATATTATCCATATAATTTTAACCTCCAATAGTTTTTTATTAACTTTTATTAAAAGTATAACCATTTATAAGGTTTAAAATGTGGTTTATATTAAAAACTTTGAGATGTATATATAATAAGGTTTTTTGCAAAAATATTAATAAAATATTTAAAGGCGGTGTTTAATATGAGTAAATTTAATGATTTAAAAGATTTGTATGAGGATGGATATAGATGTATATACCATAATACTACAGAAGATCAAAAATATACTATTTACCTAAAAAATTTTTATAATGAAAGAAATAAATCTTTGAAAGTAGAATTAGATGATGAAAGTGAATTCAACCAATTTAAGGATTATATAAATAATCTAAGAATGTCATAAAAATTTTCATTAAAAAAGGAGCATTCTGCTCCTTTTTACTTTGTTGTTACTACTTTTTTTATAAGTTCCAATAATTCTTTCCTATCTACTTCTTGAATATGCTTTTTCCTTTTATAACTCTGAAAATATATCACTTTCGATGATGTTCTTTTCACAATAATCACTTCCTATAACTTATATTAATTTATTATTATAGTTCTATGAAATGCATATTTTTTCCTTCTTTAAAATCTATTTTTTTGCAGAATACTTTTTAAAATTTACAATTTAGTTGCTATTTTCTACATGTTTAACTTTATTTTAAAATTAAATTATATAATGCTTTTAAAAAATTCTTATGTTTTAGTTGAATAAGCTTATTTGATTATTCAGCGTGTTTTAGAAGTCTTTTAATAATATCATTTAATTTTAATTCTCCTAATTCTTCATGACAAATAGCTATTACCATTTTTATATCTTCATCTGATTGATCGTACTTATAGGCTCTTACTCTTATCAGTGATTCCTCAGGCATATATTCCTCTAAATCAATTGCTATCTCATCAGCTAATTGCATATATTCATTTATTATATCCTCTTCATCTTCACTGTCTATATCATATTCTTCTTCTTCTATAATCTCTTTTAGTACATTTATATCTAAACTTATATTAAATGCAGCTATATCTTCTCTCTTTGTACTTTTACTCATATCTCTTAAAACTTTAAAGTCACTATTTATTTCTATAGACTCTCTTATTTCTTGACTATCTAGGATAGTATCTCCAAATACAATATACATGTACATCATCTCCTGGTGTAATATTTAATATGTAAGATATTATAAATAATAATTATATAAAATAAAAGTATAAAATATATATTTATTTAGATTGACCTAAGTAAATATATATTTTATACAAGATACAACAGCTATACCAAATATACCTAAGTATCCTGTTATTAAAGATGTTACTGCATTTACTCCTATACAAAAATCTAAATTTAATAATTCCAGCATATAATTAAATGCAAATATAGCTGTTCCTCCAAATAAGCCTCGCATTATTACTTTACCAATAAAATTAAGTGGTCCAACTAATAAAAGTGCTATTATATATATAGATAGTAAAACACCACTGTATAATATAATTAATTTAACTTGCATGACAGCATTCATAATATTATCCCTCCTTACATAATACTATGAATCAATAATTAAATTAATTATATAATTTCTATTTTGCAATAACTTTTATAAGGTCTTCATAGCAGTTATAAGATACTCCATTTTGCTTAGCTTGCTTTAATAAGTACGAATATCTTGATTTACGAGCCTCTAACTCGAATATAGCTACATCTATTAATTCTGGTTCAATAACATTTTGAAAAAATATTTCTGCACTCTTCACATCTGAATAGGCTCTTTTTATTTCTACTGCCATATCTTGTTTTTCTCTGGTATTTCTTTTTAAAAATCTGGGCATATACAATCCTCCTTATAATGATTATAAGTACTCACACCTAGATTCTATCCTAATATATTGCTATATATACATTAAACTATTCTTCTATAATATAAGATTATTTATAATAATTATGAACAATAAAAAGACCTTAACTAGTATATTAGTTAAGGTCTACTGGTGGGATTAACAGGGCTCGAACCTGTGACCCCCTGCTTGTAAGGCAGGTGCTCTCCCAGCTGAGCTATAATCCCTTATTGTTTTGTGGTGCGCCCAGAGGGACTCGAACCCCCAACCTTCTGATTCGTAGTCAGACACTCTATCCAGTTGAGCTATAAGCGCAAATAAAAAAATGGAGGCGGCACCCAGATTTGAACTGAGGATCAAGGAGTTGCAGTCCACTGCCTTACCACTTGGCTATGCCGCCTTATTATTTGGGGTGGATAATGAGATTCGAACTCACGGCCTCCAGAGCCACAATCTGGCGCTCTAACCAACTGAGCTATACCCACCATATTGGTCGAGGTGGAGGGACTCGAACCCCCGGCCCCATGGTCCCAAACCACGTACGCTACCAAACTGCGCTACACCTCGACATTATTAAGTTAAATTTAATGTGGTGGGCCTTCAGGGACTCGAACCCCAGACCTACCGGTTATGAGCCGGGCGCTCTAACCAACTGAGCTAAAGGCCCACATTAAATGGTAGCGGCAACAGGAGTCGAACCTGTGACCTTTCGGGTATGAACCGAACGCTCTAGCCAACTAAGCTATGCCGCCACTTTATTGGTGCCCAGAGGCGGAATCGAACCACCGACACGGGGATTTTCAGTCCCCTGCTCTACCGACTGAGCTATCTGGGCATACTGGCGGAGAGGGTGGGATTCGAACCCACGGCCCCTTTCGGAGTCACTGGTTTTCAAGACCAGCTCCTTAAACCGCTCGGACACCTCTCCATATTGGTGACCCATCCGCGACTCGAACGCGGGACACCCTGATTAAAAGTCAGGTGCTCTACCGACTGAGCTAATGGGTCTTAATTTGTTGGCTGGGGATGCAGGACTCGAACCTACGCATACATGAGTCAAAGTCATGTGCCTTACCGACTTGGCGAATCCCCAATGTGGTGAGCGCACAGGGATTCGAACCCCGGACACACGCCTTAGAAGGGCGTTGCTCTATCCAGCTGAGCTATGCACCCACATTGATATTCCTTTGGAGCGGGAGACGAGATTCGAACTCGCGACTTCAACCTTGGCAAGGTTGCGCTCTACCACTGAACTACTCCCGCTTATTATATTTTATATGGTGCGGGTGGAGGGACTTGAACCCCCACGCACAAGGCGCCAGATCCTAAGTCTGGTGCGTCTGCCAATTCCGCCACACCCGCATATAAATTTGGTGGAGGATGGTGGATTCGAACCACCGAAATCGTAGATAACAGATTTACAGTCTGCCCCCTTTGGCCGCTCGGGAAATCCTCCGTGTTTGGAGCTAGTGATAGGAATCGAACCTACAACCTG
>NZ_JBYVNY010000023.1:0-3055 GCF_058146105.1 Sporacetigenium sp. TC11
TGTTGAGACAGTGCCCAAATCGTTACGCCTTTCGTGCGGGTCGGAACTTACCCGACAAGGAATTTCGCTACCTTAGGACCGTTATAGTTACGGCCGCCGTTTACTGGGGCTTAAGTTCACTGCTTCGCTAAAGCTAACAGATCCCCTTAACCTTCCAGCACCGGGCAGGCGTCAGCCCCTATACATCGTCTTACGACTTAGCAGAGACCTGTGTTTTTGGTAAACAGTCGCTTGGGCCTATTCTCTGCGGCCTCCTCGGGCTTTCACCCTAACGAGGCACCCCTTCTCCCGAAGTTACGGGGTCATTTTGCCGAGTTCCTTAACAATAGTTCTCTCGCTGGCCTTAGGATTCTCTCCTCACCCACCTGTGTCGGTTTGCGGTACGGGCACCTTTAACCTCGATAGAGGCTTTTCTTGACAGCATGAAATCAGCTACTTCGCTACTTAATTCGCTCCCCATCGTACCCCAGAATTATTCCGACGGATTTGCCTATCGGAACTTCCTCAATACTTGGCCGTGCATAACCAACAGCACGGATAGCCTATCCTTCTGCGTCACCCCATCTCTCAGACGGTTATTGGTGGTACAGGAATCTCAACCTGTTGTCCATCACCTACGCCCTTCGGCCTCGGCTTAGGTCCCGACTAACCCAGAGCGGACGAACCTTCCTCTGGAAACCTTGGGTTTACGGCCCGTGGGATTCTCACCCACGTCTCGCTACTCATGCCAACATTCTCACTCCTGTAAAGTCCACATGTCCTTACGGTCATGCTTCAGCCCTTACAGGAAGCTCCCCTACCAATCATAATGATTTCGTAGCTTCGGTAGTAGATTTTAGCCCCGGAAATTTTCGGCGCAGGATCACTCGACCAGTGAGCTATTACGCACTCTTTGAATGAATGGCTGCTTCTAAGCCAACATCCTGGTTGTCTGTGCAATCCCACATCCTTTACCACTTAATCTACATTTAGGGACCTTAGCTGACGATCTGGGCTGTTGCCCTCTCGACTATGAATCTTATCACCCACAGTCTGACTCCCAAGTAAAAGATAAAGGCATTCGGAGTTTGATAGTCTTCGGTAACCCAAAGGGCCCCTAGGACAGTCAGTGCTCTACCTCCTCATCTCTACGCTTGAGGCTAGCCCTAAAGCTATTTCGGGGAGAACCAGCTATCTCCGGGCTCGATTGGAATTTCACCGCCACCCACAGCTCATCCCCGCACTTTTCAACGTGCGTGGGTTCGGACCTCCACGAAATTTTACTTTCGCTTCATCCTGTCCATGGGTAGGTCGCCCGGTTTCGGGTCTACGATAAGCAACTAAACGCCCATTTAAGACTCGCTTTCGCTACGGCTGCACACCATAAGTGCTTAACCTTGCTACGTATCGTAACTCGTTGGCCCGTTCTACAAAAAGTACGTGGTCACACTAAAAATGTGCTTCCACAGCTTGTAAGCGTAGGGTTTCAGGTTCTATTTCACTCCCCTTCCGGGGTTCTTTTCACCTTTCCCTCACGGTACTATGCGCTATCGGTCACCAAGTAGTATTTAGCCTTGGGGGGTGGTCCCCCCAGCTTCCCACAGGGTTTCACGTGTCCCGTGGTACTCTGGAGCATGCTTAAAGATTTATTGTTTCAATTACAGGACTATTACCTTCTATGGTGGGTCTTTCCAGACCTCTTCATTTACAATGACCTCTTATTGATAGCATGTCCGCAACCCCAACAAAGAAAACTTTGTTGGTTTGGGCTAATCCGCTTTCGCTCGCCGCTACTTACGGAATCGAATTTCTTTCTCTTCCTCAGGGTACTTAGATGTTTCAGTTCCCCTGGTTCCCTTCAACTAGACTATGTATTCATCTAGAGATACCTAAACATTACTTTAGGTGGGTTTCCCCATTCGGAAATCTTTGGATCATAGATTGCTTGCATCTCCCCAAAGCTTATCGCAGCTTACCACGTCCTTCATCGGCTCTTGGTGCCAAGGCATCCGCCCTACGCCCTTAATAACTTGACCTTAAATATATATGCTGTTTAGTTTTCAAAGTGCTAACGCACGTCGCCAACGAAATTAAATGCTCAAACATTTCATTTCCGTTGCTCAAAGTGCTGTTTTAGAGTTTTAAATTAAACTCTAAAAATTAAACAGTAGGCATTAACTCCTTAGAAAGGAGGTGATCCAGCCGCACCTTCCGATACGGCTACCTTGTTACGACTTCACCCCAGTCATCGATTTCACCTTCGACAGCTTCTTCCAAAAGGTTAGAAAGCTGGCTTCGGGTGCCCCCGACTCCCGTGGTGTGACGGGCGGTGTGTACAAGACCCGGGAACGCATTCACCGCGGCATTCTGATCCGCGATTACTAGCAACTCCAGCTTCATGTAGGCGAGTTTCAGCCTACAATCCGAACTGAGACTGGCTTTAAGGGATTGGCTTAACCTCACGGTTTCGCAGCCCTCTGTACCAGCCATTGTAGCACGTGTGTAGCCCTAAACATAAGGGGCATGATGATTTGACGTCATCCCCACCTTCCTCCGAGTTATCCTCGGCAGTCCCTCTAGAGTGCCCAACTTAATGATGGCAACTAAAGGCAAGGGTTGCGCTCGTTGCGGGACTTAACCCAACATCTCACGACACGAGCTGACGACAACCATGCACCACCTGTCACCTCAGTCCCCGAAGGGAAGGCTCCGATTAAGGAGCGGTCCGAGGGATGTCAAGTTTAGGTAAGGTTCTTCGCGTTGCTTCGAATTAAACCACATGCTCCGCTGCTTGTGCGGGTCCCCGTCAATTCCTTTGAGTTTCACTCTTGCGAGCGTACTTCCCAGGCGGAGTACTTAATGCGTTAGCTGCGGCACCGAGGGGGGTAACCCCCGACACCTAGTACTCATCGTTTACGGCGTGGACTACCAGGGTATCTAATCCTGTTCGCTCCCCACGCTTTCGTGCCTCAGCGTCAGTTACAGTCCAGAGAGCCGCCTTCGCAACTGGTGTTCCTCCCAATATCTACGCATTTCACCGCTACACTGGGAATTCCACTCTCCTCTCCTGCACTCA
>NZ_JBYVNY010000024.1:0-2364 GCF_058146105.1 Sporacetigenium sp. TC11
TGTTGAGACAGTGCCCAAATCGTTACGCCTTTCGTGCGGGTCGGAACTTACCCGACAAGGAATTTCGCTACCTTAGGACCGTTATAGTTACGGCCGCCGTTTACTGGGGCTTAAGTTCACTGCTTCGGTTACCCTAACAGATCCCCTTAACCTTCCAGCACCGGGCAGGCGTCAGCTCCTATACATCGTCTTGCGACTTAGCAGAAACCTATGTTTTTGGTAAACAGTCGCTTGGGCCTATTCTCTGCGGCCATGTTTCCATGGCACCCCTTCTCCCTAAGTTACGGGGTCATTTTGCCGAGTTCCTTAACAACAGTTCTCTGGCTGGCCTTAGGATACTCTCCTCACCCACCTGTGTCGGTTTGCGGTACAGGCACCTTTAACCTCGATAGAGACTTTTCTCGACAGTGTGAAATCAGCTACTTCGCTACTAAATTTCGCTCCGCATCGTACCCCAGCATTATTCAGGCGGATTTGCCTACCTGAACTGCCTCAATACTTGCCCGCACATAACCAACAGTGCGGTTAGCTTATCCTACTGTGTCATCCCATTTCTCAAACGGTTATTGGTGGTACAGGAATATCAACCTGTTGTCCATCACCTACGCCTTTCGGCCTCGGCTTAGGTCCTGACTAACCCAGGGCGGACGAACCTTCCCCTGGAAACCTTGGGTTTACGGCCTGTGGGATTCTCACCCACATCTCGCTACTCATGCCAACATTCTCACTTCTATACAGTCCACATCTCCTTACGGTAATGCTTCAATCCGTATAGAAAGCTCTCCTACCCATCATAAATGATGCCGTAGCTTCGGTAGTACGTTTTAGCCCCGGAAATTTTCGGCGCAGGATCACTCGACCAGTGAGCTATTACGCACTCTTTAAATGAGTGGCTGCTTCTAAGCCAACATCCTGGTTGTCTGTGCAATCCCACATCCTTTACCACTTAACGTACATTTAGGGACCTTAGCTGACGATCTGGGCTGTTGCCCTTTTGACTATGAATCTTATCACCCACAGTCTGACTCCCAAGCATAAGAATACGGTATTCGGAGTTTGATAGTCTTCGGTAAGTGCAATACCCCCTAGGACATTCAGTGCTCTACCCCCGTTTCTCTAAATCTTGAGGCTAGCCCTAAAGCTATTTCGGAGAGAACCAGCTATCTCCGGGCTCGATTGGAATTTCACCGCTATCCACAGGTCATCCCCGAGCTTTTCAACGCTCGTGGGTTCGGTCCTCCACGAAATTTTACTTTCGCTTCAACCTGCCCATGGATAGGTCGCCCGGTTTCGGGTCTACGTCAACTAACTATACGCCCAGTTAAGACTCGCTTTCGCTGCGGCTCCACACCTTAAGTGCTTAACCTTGCTAGGTAACGTAACTCGTTGGCCCGTTCTACAAAAAGTACGCAGTCACACAAATAATGTGCTCCTACAGCTTGTAAGTGTAGGGTTTCAGGTTCTATTTCACTCCCCTCCCGGGGTTCTTTTCACCTTTCCCTCACGGTACTATACGCTATCGGTCACTAGGTAGTATTTAGGCTTGGAGGATGGTCCCTCCTGCTTCCCACAGGGTTTCACGTGTCCCGTGGTACTCTGGATCATATCTAGAGTCTTATTCTTTAAACTACGTGGCTTTTACACTTTATAGCGGAGCTTTCCAACTCTCTTCGTCTTGAACAAGTGATTCTGTTATGATATGTCCGCAACCCCAGTGAAGAAAACTTCACTGGTTTGGCCTGTTCCGCGTTCGCTCGCCGCTACTTACGGAATCGAATTTCTTTCTCTTCCTCCGGGTACTTAGATGTTTCAGTTCCCCGGGTTCCCCTCGCACAGCTATGTATTCACTATACGATACTTAGACATTACTCTAAGTGAGTTTCCTCATTCGGAAATCTTGGGATCACAGTTTACGTGCAACTCCCCCAAGCTTATCGCAGCTTATCGCGTCCTTCATCGGCTCCTAGTGCCAAGGCATTCGCCCTACACCCTTAATAACTTGACCAGTTATTAATTCTTGATATTTTTAAAAGTTATCTTCTTTATATGATATATTTTTTAAGAAGTTTATCTTCTTCTTTATATAATGTCATATCACTAAATGTTATGCAGTTTTCAAAGTACTATAGCACTTAACAAGTAAGTACAAATGGTGGAGATAAACGGGATCGAACCGTTGACCCCCTGCGTGCAAGGCAGGTGCTCTCCCAGCTGAGCTATACCCCCATATGTTTTTTCAACAAAATATATTATAATCACTTTGTCGAATTTCGTCAATATTTTTTTGTAAGAGTTAAAGAACCCTCAAAATTAAACAGTAGGTTAATTCTCCCTAGAAAGGAGGTGATCCAGCCGCACCTTCCG
>NZ_JBYVNY010000025.1:0-1385 GCF_058146105.1 Sporacetigenium sp. TC11
CAGGTTGTAGGTTCGATTCCTATCACTAGCTCCAAACACGGAGGATTTCCCGAGCGGCCAAAGGGGGCAGACTGTAAATCTGTTATCTACGATTTCGGTGGTTCGAATCCACCATCCTCCACCAAATATGGGTGCATAGCTCAGCTGGATAGAGCAACGCCCTTCTAAGGCGTGTGTCCGGGGTTCGAATCCCTGTGCGCTCACCATATTGGGGATTCGCCAAGTCGGTAAGGCACATGACTTTGACTCATGTATGCGTAGGTTCGAGTCCTGCATCCCCAGCCAACAAAATATAAGACCCATTAGCTCAGTCGGTAGAGCACCTGACTTTTAATCAGGGTGTCCCGCGTTCGAGTCGCGGATGGGTCACCAATACGGAGGGGTGTCCGAGTGGTTTAAGGAGCTGGTCTTGAAAACCAGTGACTCCGCAAGGGGCCGTGGGTTCGAATCCCACCCCCTCCGCCAAAACGGAGAAGTACTCAAGTGGCTGAAGAGGCTCCCCTGCTAAGGGAGTAGGTCTCGCAAGGGGCGCGAGGGTTCAAATCCCTCCTTCTCCGCCATTTATCCACATATCGAGGTGTAGCGCAGTTTGGTAGCGTACGTGGTTTGGGACCATGGGGCCGGGGGTTCGAGTCCCTCCACCT
This sequence comes from Sporacetigenium sp. TC11, assembly GCF_058146105.1. NCBI lineage: Bacteria > Bacillati > Bacillota > Clostridia > Peptostreptococcales > Tepidibacteraceae > Sporacetigenium > Sporacetigenium sp. TC11. The sequence goes on from NZ_JBYVNY010000025.1 coordinate 645, forward strand.
CGACCATATGTGGGCCTTTAGCTCAGTTGGTTAGAGCGCCCGGCTCATAACCGGTAGGTCTGGGGTTCGAGTCCCTGAAGGCCCACCAAAGTAGGGGTGTAGCTCAGTTGGTAGAGCGTCGGTCTCCAAAACCGTGCGCCGGGGGTTCGAGTCCCTCCTCCCCTGCCAAAAAGTAAATAAATGTAAATGTCGAGGTGTAGCGCAGTTTGGTAGCGTACGTGGTTTGGGACCATGGGGCCGGGGGTTCGAGTCCCTCCACCTCGACCAAATAAGGGCCTATAGCTCAGGTGGTTAGAGCGCACGCCTGATAAGCGTGAGGTCGCTGGTTCGAGTCCAGCTAGGCCCACCAAATACAACCAAGTATTTATACTTGGGCCTTTAGCTCAGTTGGTTAGAGCGCCCGGCTCATAACCGGTAGGTCTGGGGTTCGAGTCCCTGAAGGCCCACCATTTGCCCAGATAGCTCAGTCGGTAGAGCAGGGGACTGAAAATCCCCGTGTCGGTGGTTCGATTCCGCCTCTGGGCACCATTATATGGCGGCATAGCTTAGTTGGCTAGAGCGTTCGGTTCATACCCGAAAGGTCACAGGTTCGACTCCTGTTGCCGCTACCATATATTGAACTTTGAAAATTAAACAGTAGGTCAATTAAACACCATTTATTTAAAAGTAATGCCAAGTTTATCATGAGAGTTTGATCCTGGCTCAGGATGAACGCTGGCGGCGTGCCTAACACATGCAAGT
>NZ_JBYVNY010000026.1:0-1359 GCF_058146105.1 Sporacetigenium sp. TC11
CCACTTATTAATTGTAGGTTAAATACATCTTGTAATACTTTTAATACTCCTGGTGATATGAATTTTGGAGCTGATGGTCCAACATACATGTTCTTAACACCTAAGCTGAATAATCCTAATAGTATTGCAACAGCTTTTTGCTCAAACCATGATAATACTATTGTTAATGGTAATTCATTTATGTCACACTCGAAAGCTTCTGCTAAAGCTATAGCTATTTTAGCTGCTGATCCTGAGTTGTTACATTGACCTAAATCTATATATCTTGGTATATCTGTTCCTGGAACTGTTCCAAAATCTATATCATTAAATCTGAACTTACCACATGAAGTTGTTAATATTACTGCTTCTTTTGGTAATGAACTTGCTAATTCTCTATAGTAATCTCTTCCTTTAGTTGGAGCATCACATCCAGCTATAACGAAGAATCTCTTTATTTTACCAGCTTTTACAGCATCTATTATTTCTGGAGCTGCATCAAGTACTGTAGAGTGGTGGAATCCAGTAGTAAGAGTTTTGTCTGATTGTATATTTGCTTTTGGTAATGATAAAGTTTTTTCTATTAAAGCACTGAAGTCGTTATTTACTATCTTTTGAACTCCTTCAAGTCCTGCTGTTCCATAAGTCCACATTCTATCTGAATAGCTTCCTCTTGTTATTGGCATTAAGCAGTTTGTTGTTCCAAGTATAGCACCTGGGAATTCTTCAAATAATTTTCTTTGATCAAACCAAGCTTTACCTACGTTACCTTTTAAGTGCTTAAATTTATTTAACTCTGGGTAACCATGTGCTGGTATCATCTCTGAGTGAGTATATACGTTTATTCCTTTACCTTCTGTTTGCTCTAATAATGCTTTTAGGGCATATAAGTTGTGTCCTGTAACTAATATACAGTGACCTTCTACTTTATCTTGAGATATTGTAACAGGTGATGGTGTTCCTAAATATGAAGTATGTGCTCTATCTAGTACATCCATTATTTTAACTGTTGCAGTACCAACTTTTAATGTCATGTTTATATGTTCTTCTAAATTGAAGTTTGAGTTTGTAAGTGTTGTATATAAAGCTTCTTGAGTTATTGCGTTTACTTCTTCATCAACGTATCCTAACTCTTTAGCGTGAGTAGCGTAAGCTGCAACCCCTTTAAGACCAAATATCATTATATCTTGTAAACTTGCTATATCTGGGTTTTTACCACATATACCAACTTTAGTACATCCTTGAGCTGGTGTTTGTTCACATTGATAACAGAACATTGGATTTGGCTCAACCTTTATTGGTGTAGCAGTTGTATTAGTTTCTTCTTTTTTATTTTTAAATAATCCAAACATTATTAAATTCCTCCCTGTTTTCTTTTTT
>NZ_JBYVNY010000027.1:0-1265 GCF_058146105.1 Sporacetigenium sp. TC11
TTGAAGTGATACCCTAAAAATAGACACACGTAACCCCTATGCAACATCAACATGGCTTCTATACTCAATTGGAGCCATGTTTTTAAGTTTCTTTTGAAATCTAAAATTGTTATAAAAATGAATATATTTGTTTACAGCATTAACTACATCACTTTCTGTTTTAAAAGTATTTAAGTATATAAGTTCACATTTAAGATGTCCGAAGAAACATTCTATACATGCATTATCCAAGCAATTTCCTTTTCTAGACATACTTTGTACTATTTTATTAGATTTAAGTATAGTATTATATAATCTAGATGTATACTGTACTCCTCTATCACTATGAATAATACATCCTTCTAATTTATTTTTAGATATTAAATTAAACATAGTATCAATAACTAAATCATTATTATTTCTATTACTTATGTTAAATTCTAATATTTCTCGATTGAATAAATCCATTACTACAGATAAATAAAGTTTTTTATTATTAAACTTTATAGTTGTTATATCGGTAACTAGTTTAGTATTAGGCCTTTCGGCTTCAAATTCTCTATTAAGTATATTGTCTTCTACTATAGCTGCCTCACAACCCTTGAAATATGGTTTTTTAGCTCTAATTTTTGACTTAATATCTAATTCTTTCATAAGCCTATATATTTTTTTCGTATTTACATTGATGTTAAACTTTTTAGTAATAGCAGTTTTAATTCGTCTATATCCATAAATGCCATCAACTTCGTCGTAACATACAGATATCATATCTTTAACAGTCTTGTCATGTGTATCCTTAATAGTTATAGTAGATATTCTTTTTTCCCATTTGTAGTATCCACTTCTAGAAACATTTAATAGAGAACATAGTAGTTTAACTGAATATCTAGATTTAAGATCATTTACTATTTCATATTTTATTTTTTTAGGACATTCCCCCTCTCCCATTTTAATATCTTTTTTAATATATCATTCTCTGCTTTTAGCATTAAAATTTCTTCATCTTTTGTTAATTTAGAGGTCTTTAACTTAGCTACTTTTTCTTTCTTATCAAAAGCACTTTCTCCAAATTCTTTATATTTTTTTATCCAACCACTAAAGGTTTTCTGATCTCCTAATCCTAATTCTTTCATTACTTGAGCCTGACTCTTACCACTTTCAATATATTGCTTAACTGCATTTATTTTAAATTCACTTGAATATCTTTTACTTGACATAAAAATCACCCCTTTACGCTAGTCTACACTAGGGTTTAAGGGGTGTCTACTTAAAGGGGTTCATTTCAT
>NZ_JBYVNY010000028.1:0-1169 GCF_058146105.1 Sporacetigenium sp. TC11
GACGTAGAAATAGCTAATGAAGTAGCAAAGCGTCTTGGTGTAAAAGCAGAATATGTTGAAACTAAATGGGATGGTATGTTTGCTGGATTAGATGCAAAAAGATTTGATATGGTAGCAAATCAGGTTTCAATAAATGATGAACGTCAAGAAAAGTATGATTTTTCATCTCCATATATAACTTCTAGAGCTGTACTTATTGTAAAAGAAGATAATACAGATATAAAAACATTTGAAGACTTAAAAGGCAAAAAAGCTGCTCAATCACTAACAAGTGACATTGGTAAAATAGCAAAGGACAATGGAGCAGAAATTGTTCAAATTGATGGATTTAATCAAGCTATTGATTTACTAGTTTCAAATAGAGTAGATGCTACAGTTAACGATAGTTTATCTTTCTTAGACTTAAAGAAGCAAAAGCCAGAGACTCCAATAAAGTCAGTAGCTGATTACAATAATGCTACACAAAGTGCACTATTATTTAATAAAGGAAATGACGAATTAGTAGAAGCAGTAAATAAAGCAATTGCAGATATGAAAGAAGATGGAACATACTTAAAAATCTCAGAAAAATGGTTTGGTACTGACGTATCAAAATAAGATGGTGATATTATGAACTTTGACGATAGAGCATTAAGAATAATAGACATATTAACAAACTCATTTTTACCATTAGTAGAGGCGGGACTGAAATTTACAGTCCCTCTTACTCTTATATCCTTTACTCTTGGGTTAATCCTAGCACTAGCTACAGCTTTGGCGAGAATATCAAATTTTAAACCATTAGTGTTAGTAGCTAGATTTTATGTTTGGATAGTAAGAGGAACTCCACTGCTTGTTCAGTTATTTATCATTTTTTATGGCCTTCCAGCGTCAGGTATAACTTTGGATGCCTTAACAGCAGCTATAATAGGATTTACTTTAAATGTAGGTGCATATAATTCTGAAGTTATAAGAGCTGCTATTTTATCTATACCTAAAGGACAGTGGGAAGCTGCATATTCCGTAGGTATGACAAATAATCAAGCATTAAGAAGAGTAATTCTTCCTCAGGCTGCTAGAGTTTCCGTACCGCCATTGTTTAACTCTTTTATTAGTCTTATTAAAGATACATCACTTGCTGCTACAATAACTGTTACTGAGATGTTCCAAATAGCTCAGAGAATTACAGC
>NZ_JBYVNY010000029.1:0-1136 GCF_058146105.1 Sporacetigenium sp. TC11
CTAATTCAGTTACTTCATTTTCATCAACTATTTCACTTTCAATTCCTTCGGGATTTTTATTCATATCAACTATTGTATCCATATATTCATTTACAACAACAAACTGAGCAACAGTTCCAACAAAAGTAAGCCCTACAACAGGAATTCCTCTAGTTGCTACTTGTTCAACAGTATTGGCAAAGTCCACGTGAGAGTTTCCCCAACCATCACATGAAAGTATTGCTCCATCTGCTCTCATAGCCTCAGCCCAAGAAGCAGCTCTTGTTCCAACAAAATTTTTATCTTCATTATCTTGTGGAGTTCCCACAACTATAATTCCTAATAAATCTATATCTTCATCGTTACTTACTACATCAAGTAGAGGATCTCTAAAGTGATGTAGAGTAGTTTCTTTAGTAGATGGTCCTATTCCCATAATTTTACCTCCTTAGCACATACAGCGAAGAGCGCCGTCTCTATATTCATTTGGTGTTACAATCATAGGTACATTACCCATATCGATAATACTTCTTCCACCCTCCATAGCACTTGGCTCGTGAGAGAAAAGCCCCGTATCGTACATAGCACCTTGACCTGCTACTTGTTTTATAATAACTACTTTTTTCTTACCTGGTCTTACTTTGTCATAAAACTCATGACGCTCAGTAAATTTGTGACCATTTAATTTTTTTAACTTAGCTCTAAACTCATTGCAGAATTTATCGCAAACTCTATGAGCAGCAGTAGGTCCTGGTCTAACTTGTCCTTGACCCTCAGCTAAAGTTACATCAAATGAAATTATATAGTCGTTGTCTCCAGGAGTACCTGGTCTATTTAAGAATAATTGTTCTTTTAAATTCCCTTCAGAAGAACCAAATTCAGCAGTTTGTATTCCATTTACGTCTACACCAGTAAGCATTACATAAACACCAGTTAAAGTATGAGTTATTCCTTCTCCAATTTTACCTAAAACTTTAGTTGAGATTGGAATAATGTCCATCATCGTGTTTGTAAATCTATCATGTTCTCCTGGTTTTATTATTTGAATGTTTATATCTTTTATTAAAGGTTCTGATTCTATTAGATCTTTTAACATATCTTTGCAAACAATAAGTTTACCATCTAGAAAAACGTTATTTTCTTCACCGAATTCTACT